>JBOIFQ010000255.1:0-3123 GCA_050741655.1 Burkholderiales bacterium
AACTGCTTGAATAAAATTGACTGCCAGTCCAGGCGGTAGGGAGAATATTCGCGCAACTCACCAGTGATACCCATGCCGGTGGAAGCGGTGATGGTAAAAGGGGTAATACGAGTAGAAGTAGCCGGCGGAATAGTACTGTGGCGGCAGCAACTCCACGAATGCTCCGGCGACTAGCGGGTACTCATAAACCTGGCCGCCTATTTTTCGGGGCAGGGCGGGCCCCAAGTTGCCCGTGACATGCAATGCGCGTCCCGCGAAGTACGTGCTTGCTTCGAAAGCGCCGGGATTACAAGCGATGAAGAGGCTTTGCGGCTGGCCATAGTAAGGCCGCTGCAATAGAAAACAGGTGTAGTCACCGTCGGGTATCCGGACAACAATCTCGCCCGCCCATTCCACCCGCGGCCCGTGCAGATCCTGCTCCAGGGTTTGATCGCGGGTATAAGCCGGGTCAGCCAATACCGACCATGGCCAAGCTAGCAGCCCAATAATCCAAAAGCGCTTCATATCCCGATAGACCATCCTGATCCGCGAGAGTTGCCGCGCCGCTGGAATTGCCGGCACCGGCAGTGTATCGTACTTATACCGCATCAACGGACAAACCTCCCTACCGGGCGCACCGCTTGAGAACCCTTTTGTTTTTTTTACTTTGCGCATTGTTGCCGGCGGCGCAGGCGCAAGACGCCGGCGCAATCAGCGCAGCGGATAAAGCCGAAATCCGCAAGGTTATCGGCGCCCAGCTCGAGGCATTTCAGCACGACGACGCAGCAGCGGCATTTTCCCTGGCCACGCCAGCGATTCAGCGCGCGTTTCGCAGCGCGGAAAACTTCATGAAAATGGTGAAAACCAGCTATCTCCCGGTGTACCGCCCGCGCGCGGTGAATTTTTTGGCTCTGGAAATGGTCGCAGGAGTGCCGATACAGGCGCTGCAGTTGCTCGGGCCTGACGGTTCGGTAGTGGTGGCGTTCTACACCATGCAGTTGCAGCCTGACAAAACCTGGAAGATAGATGGTTGCGAGCTGGCGCCGGCCAACGCGGTTTCCATTTAGATTTTTTTATCGGAGATAATGTTGTGAGCATGAAATTTTATTACGGCTCGGGTTCGCCTTATGCATGGCGGGTCTGGCTGGCGCTGGAGTACAAGCAACTGCCGTATGAATTGAATACGGTTTCTTTTTCCGCCGGAGATACGCTTAAACCGGAGTACCTGAAGCTCAACCCGCGTCACAAAGTGCCGGTGCTGGTGGATGGGGATTTTGCGCTCTATGAATCTTCCGCGATAGTGGAATATCTCGAGGACAAATACCCTCAATCCGGCGGCGGTGCGCTGTTTCCGTCCGAACCCAAGCAACGCGCGCGGGCGCGGCGGCTGATTCTGGAAGCAGACAATTATCTGCGCACCGCGGTGGATCCCATGCTGCGGCAGATTTTCTTCAAGCCCGAAGCAGAATGGGATATGCCGGTGATTGCCAGGAGCCGCGAGGAGTTTTTGAGCGAACTGGGGCATTTCGAGAACGAAGTGCAGGGTGATTTTCTGGCCGGCAAGCTTTCTGCGGCGGATTTCGCGCTCTATCCCTTGCTAGCACTGGCGCAGCGGCTGGAAAAGAAAAAGCCCGATTTGAGCCTGCGCGCCGCGCTGGGGCCGCGGCTTTCCGCTTGGATGAAGCGCATCGAAGCGCTGCCGTATTTCCAGAAAACCTGGCCGCCGCACTGGAAATAAAAGCGCTCAGCATTTTTTCAGGAATTTCTCGAGGCGGCGCACGCCTTCCCCGATATTTTCCAGCGAAGTGGTGTAGGCGAAGCGTACATGCTGCGCGGCGCGGTGGCTGCCGAAATCGATCCCCGGTGTCAGCGCCACCCCGGCCTGCTCCAGAATTTGCTGCGCGAAGCCGTAGCTATCCTGTGTGAAACGGCTGCAATCCGCATAAACATAAAACGCGCCTTGCGGCATGACAGGAACCCCGAAACCAAGCTCGCGCAATGCCGGCAGCAGAACATCGCGGCGGCGTTGGAATTCGGCGCGGCGCTGTTCCAGGATGGCAATGGTTTCAGGCGCGAACGCCGCCAGCGCCGCATATTGCGCCGGCGTGGACGCGGCGAGAAAAATATTCTGTGCGAGCTTGTCCGCTGCATTTATGTAAATTTCCGGCGCCACCAGCCAGCCCAGACGCCAGCCGGTCATGCCGAAGTATTTGGAAAAGCTGTTGATGACGAATACTTCATCGGAAAACTTGAGCGCGCTCACCGCCGCATCCTGGTACACCAGGCCGTGATAAATCTCGTCGGCAATCAAGCGCCCGCCGTGCGCATGCGTCTGCTCGACGATAGCCCGCACATCTTTTTCCTGCATCAGCGTCCCGGTCGGGTTGGCGGGCGTAGCGATCATGGTTGCGACAGTGGCGTGATCCCAATGCCGAGCGATGTGCTCGCCGGTGAGTTGATAGCTGGTCGCGGCGTCCGTGCCCATGCCAACCGGGATGCCTTCCAGCAGACGCACGAAATGGCGGTTGCAGGGATAACCCGGGTCGTTCATCAAAACTTTATCGCCGGGATTGATAAGAACACCCAACGCGAGCAGCAAGGCGCCGGATGCGCCCGGTGTCACAATGATGCGCGCCGGTGAAATTTTCAGGCCATGACGCTGCCAATAAAAACCGGCAATCGCCTCACGTAGTTGCGGCAGTCCGGTTGTCTGTGTGTAATGAATATCGCCATGCTTTATCGCTTCGATTCCCGCGGCGATGACTGGTTGCGGAGTAGGGAAATCCGGCTCGCCGATTTCCATATGGATGATGGAGCGCCCCTGCGCTTCCAGCTCACGTGCCCGCGCCAATAGCGCCATCACGTGAAACGGCTGAATGTCCGCCATGCGCAGGGCGATGCGCGTGTCTGCGCGCGGCTTCACAGTTTGTGCTCGCCTATCATCAAGCGCTTGAATACCTGATAGTGTTCGTCGAAGCCTTCGCCATCGGTCTTGGGCGTGCGCTTCACCGTAATCCAGGTTTCAGTGTTGAAGCTTTCGCACAAATCCGTGCTGTAGGCGATCTCTTCTTGCGCCAGCTCGCGCGCGGCTGCTTCCGAAGGCGCGTGCAAGTCTTGCAGAAAATGCCGGGTCAGGGTTTCGAT
>JBOIFQ010000256.1:0-2136 GCA_050741655.1 Burkholderiales bacterium
GGACAGCCCAGCCCGGCATCGGACAAGCGCACAAAGGCGCCGAACATCACGACCAGATACGCAAGACAGAAAGCGCTCAAGACCAGTTTTTTAACCATCATCCGATCCTGGAAACTTTCAATAAACGCGCGATGTCCTTGACCATTTTGCGCGGATCAGCGTCAGGCGGAAAGCGCAGCATCACATTGCCCAATGGATCGATTGCATAAATATGATCGCGCGCAGAACGATTCGCCGGCAGCGCCTTGAGCAGCGCGCCGTCCGCGTCGCGCACCGGCCAGGTGCCGGAATATTCCTGCAGCAGCAGCGGCGCGGGAGTGTGGCCGTCGTCTATTACCCAGGCGCGCTCGATACGCTCCATTTCCTTGCCTTGCGTCAAGCGTACCTGGCGCATGGCGTAGAGTTTCTGCTGGCAGGTTTCAGCGCACGCGCCCGAGTCCACTTGCAGCAACACCCATTTGCCGCGCAATTCGCTGAGGCGAAAAGCGTGCCCGTCGCTCAGTTGCAAAGCGGGATCAGGCAGCGGCTGCGCCGGCAACAGCTCACCGTAATTCATCGTGCCTTGTTGTGGCTGCCACCCATAAAACACCGCATACGCCGCGATCACCGGTGCGGCGCACACGGCGAGAATCAGCCACAATTCAACGCGGCTTTTGGCGTTTGACATTCAACACCAGATATAAAATCAGCACCGCCGCCGCCAGCGCGAACCACTGGAACGCGTAAGCGCGGTGCATATT
Organism: Burkholderiales bacterium; assembly: GCA_050741655.1. GTDB lineage: Bacteria > Pseudomonadota > Gammaproteobacteria > Burkholderiales > JAHFRG01 > JAHFRG01. The sequence goes on from JBOIFQ010000256.1 coordinate 741, forward strand.
AATTCCCACGTCCGGTTTTTCCCACTCGCGCACCAGGCCGTCCTGCGTATCGTTTTGCTGCTCGATCACGATCGGCTGGATGGCGAGCGGCACCGCTTTACGGTAACGCTCCAGCACCAGGTTCTGCCATATTTTTCCTTCTTCGGTCTGCGCCGAAAGTTCGAATATTTTTTTGCTCGGGATTATAGATAAACCGTTTATTATTATAGTATTTTTTGATGTGGCCACCGGCGGCAACGCGCGCCGGTCTGACCCGCGCGCGATCCAGCCGCGGTTAATCAATACATACAGCGTGCTATTGCCGATTTGCAGCGGCGTCACCACGTGATAACCGGGAATACCGTGATGAATGCGGTTATCAATATATATCGTATAGTTTTCGGCGAAGCGGCCCTCGACTTCGACCGCTCGCCAGCGATAGTCCTCGGCATTCACTTCGCGGACGGGCAATTTCACCGGCGGCTGCTGTGCCATTTCGTCCAAGCGCGCTTGCATTTGCAGCTTTTCATGGGCGCGATTAAGCTGCCAGTTGCCAAGATTCAAGGCCAATGCGAATACCGCTGCGGCGGCGAGGCTGGGCACGAGTTTCGGTTTGAATTCAATCATCGCCTGGCATGCAGTAATAGACTAAACTGAGCACTCATTCAGGAAAAATAATGCGCATTGTCGTTCTCCTGTTCATTGCCGTCATCCTGTTCAGCCTCGGCTCCGCCCTGTACTACCTGATCAAGGACAAGGGGCAATCCGAGCGCGCCGTCAAGGCGCTCACCGTGCGCATCACGTTTTCGATTGCGCTGTTTGTACTGCTCATGCTCGGTTTCCACTTCGGCTTCATCTCGCCTAAGGGACTATGAATCCCGGTTAAGAAAAAAAGCGCCGCACGGCCTAGACCATGCGGCGTTCAGTGTCCCCTTCATTATTGTTGCTCTAAATGGGGCTCCTCCTCCTTATTGTTCTTGCTCTTACATTATTCCCGCGAATTGATTACAGCCAGTAAACCAGAATAAAAAGCAGCAGCCACACCACATCAACAAAGTGCCAGTACCACGATACCGCCTCGAACGCGAAATGATGCTCGGGCTTGAAATGGCCGGCAATGGAACGGCCGAGCATGGTAATCAGCATGATGGTGCCGATGGTCACATGGAAACCGTGAAAACCGGTGAGCATGAAAAAACTCGCGCCGTACGCGCCGGTAGTGAGCTTGAGGTTGAGTTCGCTGTAAGCATGCGCGTACTCGTAGGCCTGCAAACCCAGAAACAAACTGCCCAGCAGCACCGTGAAAATCAAACCCAGAATAAGCTGCTGGCGGTTGTTTTTCTTGAGCCCCCAGTGCGCCCAGGTCACGGTGGCGCCGGAAGACAGCAGTATCAGCGTGTTGATGGCGGGTATGCCC
>JBOIFQ010000257.1:0-19558 GCA_050741655.1 Burkholderiales bacterium
GTCCCAGGTTCGAGCCCTGGTCGGGGAGCCAAAATCGTCTTTGGGGTCACTCGTCTTTCATCAAGCGCATTCCTTCTCTTATAGTCATGATGCGGCCGTCAGGGACATGCCATTTCTTAGCCAGCGCCGGCCAGCGGCCCAACGCGTGCCGCACCTCTTCGATGATGTGCTTCCCGTTCTTCTTTACGTCGAACTGCGCGCCGAAATCCAGCAGATCCTGTTTTTTTAACCCCTCGTTCTTGCCGCGCAGCGTCATTTGATGCGTGCTGGTAAATCCAGCGCCTTTGGCATAAGTTAAGTCATACGCAGGCGCCAGGCGCCAGCGCCCCTGATTGTCCATTAGGAACGAGATATTCTTCACATGATCATCCTGGTTGCGCGCCATGATGTTGAACACCGTGCGGCGATAAGCTTGCTCAACGGCCTGCTGACCGAGATTGAGGCTCATCACCACACGCATGAATTGCTCGTATGAATAGGCGCCGGAAAGGTTGTAATCGACATGTTCCATGCCGCCCAGGCTGTGCTGGTGCAGGCGCTTATCGCCCACGCGGTCGAAGCGCTTCGACATCAAGTGTGCAAGGCGGCGCTCTTCCAGCAACATGACCTCGGGCACGTCTATGCCGGCGGCCTTCGCCATCAACCAATAAACATACTCGGTGCGGTTATACGGCTGCGGCTTTGGATTGGGATGGTCAAGCTCACCTACCCCGTCGAACTTGATGACCCAATGTTCATCGCCCGGCTGCATGTTCGTAAAGGCCGAGCGCACTTCCTTGTTTTTTCTGTTGTAGAGAATTACCGCTTTGGGGCGTTGCCCGCCGGCGGAACTGCCAAGCTGCATGATTTCCGGCACCGCAATGTTTACCTTGCCTTCGACTATTTTGCGCGCAGCTTGAACCAGGCTCGCAAGCTCGATGGAATCGCGTTCGATGGGCGTTAACTTCTCGCGCAGCGGAGGACGAAACTCCAGCGCGCCCATGGCGCGGCTGCCGATGTAAAGCAGCTTCTGCACCGGACTCAGCGCATCGTTGGGCTTGCCGATATTGGTAAAATACTTTTTTATGATTGCGTTGCCGAAGCGGTCTGGAAGCGCATCCGCGAGCACACCCGGCAGTCCGTCAAATGCGTCCAGCTTCCTAAGTTCGGGGAACGATATCGGGCCGCGCAGGGATAGCGGCAGGCGTAGCGGCGATATTTGCAGGCCGAGATCGGCAAAGCGCCGGTCGTATTCGAAAACCACCTGGCCGTCCGCTGTTTCCGCGACGGCGCCTACGCGATGGCCCCAGAGCATCACCTCTGAAAACGCAACGTTATCAGCCATCGCCGCCACCGCGGCGTGCGCGCTTACGTTCACGGCCGCGTGTCTTGATAAGGCTCATGGGTGACAGCGGCGGCGGCGGCAGGAAAGATTCAAGCGACTCAAGCCGGTCCAGGACCCGCAGAATCTTTATCAGGGTGGAGAGTTTCGGCTCAACGCCCAACTCCGCGCTTACCACGGTGTTGCGGTTTAGCCCCGCGCGCTTGGCCATCTCGTGCTGGCTGATGTTCTGCTGCAGCCGGTACGCCTTGAGTCGAGCGCCGATTTCCCGCAGCATTTCTTTATTCGTTTTAACGCCTATAATAATAGTCATATATTGAATATATTACAGATAATGACTATTATAATAGTCATATTAAATATTGTCAATACAGGCCAAAACGCGCTGGCGCGTGGCGCCGGCGGCCGGTAACTGTTGCTGGACTTATTCGAAGTGAATTTACTTTGGAGCAAGCGATCTGAGCGGACAAGCAAGCCCATCGCCACACATCAGCCTCGCGGCCACTATCGCTCAACCATTCCCGCAAGCCAGATTCGCGGATACGGCGATGTCCATAAGTTCCGGGCTGGGGAGTTTCAGGCTTTGCATAATCGCCACGTACTCGCTTTCAGTCTTGCCCGCCAAACGCGGGTTGTGGCGCTTTTCTTCGCCGATGGAAGAAGACAACCAGCCTTTGTAGTCGTGCGCCGGGTAAACCGTGGTTTGATCGGGCAGCCGGAACAGCTTGTTGACGATGGAATCCCAGCTCTTACGCGCGTCGCCGCCTTGAAAGTCGGTGCGCCCGCTGCCGCGGATCAACAGCACGTCGCCGGTGAAGACCGCTGCGGGTTTATCCGGATTCAACACGAAACTGAAAGACTCATCGGTGTGGCCAGGGGTGAATAGCGCATGCAGTTTCACCCCGTCAACATTCAACACATCGCCTTCCTGCACCTGCATGGAGACGCATTGCGCCTTGGTGAAATTGCCCATGATGGTGACGCAGCCGGTCGCATCACGCAGCTCGCCCAATGCGGTGATGTGGTCGGCATGGGTGTGGGTATCTATGGCTTGCACCAGCTTGAGGTTCAAATCGTTGATCGCGATCAGGTAGTGCTGAAGCTGTTCCTTGACGGGATCAATGATCAGCGCTTCGCGGCCCGCGCCGGAAGCAAGAAGATAGGTCAAGGTGCTCGATCCAGCGTCGAAGAACTGTCTGCAGATCATGTTGTATATTAATTCTGGTTGGTATATCTTGCAACCAAGCATCCATAATTCATCGGGAGGCTCTTCACCATGACTACACCCGAACGCCATCACGCCATCGTGATCGTGGGAGGAGGCGCGGCAGGAACTACCGTCGCCGCCCTCCTTCGCAAAGCCAAACCGGACCTGGACATTGCGATCATCGAGCCGTCCGAGTACCACTACTATCAACCCGCATGGACCTTGGTCGGTGGCGGCTGCTATTCGGCGGAAGCGACCCGACGCCAGACTGCTGATCTGATTCCGCCAGGAGCGAAGTGGATCAAGACGCGCGCGGCGGGTTTTGATCCGCAAACCAATACGGTGCTGCTGGAAGATGGCAGCCGCGTGCGTTACGATTTTCTGGTGACCGCCGCGGGACTGCAAATCAACTGGGGTAAAATCCAGGGACTGGAGTCCGCTCTGGGGAAAAATGGGGTCACCAGCAACTACCAGTACGACCTCGCGCCCTACACCTGGGAGTGCATCCGCCAACTGCGCGGCGGCAAAGCGTTGTTCACGCAACCCGCCATGCCCATCAAGTGCGCCGGCGCGCCGCAAAAAATTCTTTACCTCGCCGCCGACCACTTCCGCCGCAATGGTGTGCAGGCGGAGTTGAGCTTCCTGCTGCCAGGAGCGGCGATGTTTGGCGTGCCGTTCTACTCACAGGCGCTCGATAAAGTGGTGGCGAATTACGGCATCACGGCGCGTTATGCCCATAATCTGGTGGCGGTCGATGGCCCGAAACGCAAAGCCACTTTCGAGGTGACAGCCAACAACGAGAAGAAACAGGTCACGCTCGAATTCAGCATGCTGCACGTGGTGCCGCCGCAGTCCGCGCCTGACTTCATCAAGACCAGTCCCCTGGCGGATGCCTCCGGTTGGGTGAGCGTGGACAAACATTCGCTGCAGCACACCCAGTTCAGTAACGTATTCGGCTTGGGCGATTGCACCACCACGCCCAACAGCAAGACCGCCGCCGCAGTGCGCGCGCAAGCTCCGGTAGCCGCAGCCAATTTGCTGCGCCAGCTTTCCGGCAGCGGCGAAGCGCGCAAGTATGACGGCTACGCGTCTTGTCCGCTGACCACTTCCAAAGGCAAGATCATGCTCGCCGAGTTCGGCTATGACGGCGTGGTCATGCCCAGCTTTGCGCTAGATCCGCGCATACCGCGCCGCAGGTATTGGTTGCTGAAGAAATATTATTTGCCGAATCTCTATTGGAAGATGTTGCGCGGAAATTTAGGCCCGGATTGGCATGCTAAACGCGATTTCCCGGCGGCAGTGCCGGACTTTGTTCCTTGAAAAATACTACATCTGCAGGCGCATAAAATAAACAGCAGCGGTTTATTTTTGATCTAACCGATTCTGTCCGAATTACTGCGGGATGGCGTGCAGATGCCCCGGATTGATGGCGCCGTCCGAGCGACCTTTGAGATACGCGTAAAGATTGTCCAGGTTATCCACCACGGTCTTGGTGGTTGCGAAATTGGGCATGCCTTTCTCCGGCCGGCCTTCCATTACCGTTTTCCTGAATTCATCCTTGCTTAGTTTTTTCAGACTTTCAATCAGCGAAGGTCCAACCAAGCCTTCTTGCTTGGCGCCGTGGCAGCGTTCGCACGCCATGGCGCGCCAAGTTTTCCAGCCTTGTAAAGTTTTTTCATCCACCTTATCACCGTCCATCACCTTGTAAAGCGGTGCATCCGATTTGGCGGCTGCGGGTGTTTCTTTAGGCGCGCTGTCGGGCTGGCAAGCGGCACTCAACAAAACGACGGCGAATAAAACCGCCAGCTGGCTTTGCTTCATCGCGTGGTCTCCTTGCCATTATTGGAAATAGCACCGCTTCAGCGCGCCAGGCTTACTGCAGAATTTCAACGCTGCGCGGGGCGCAAGTCAAGACCGCCCGGCCCAGAGCCTGCTGTTTTTGGGAACATGCGCGAGTAGATAATCCATCTGGTCGGCGAGGATGTAGCGGTTCGCCAGTATCATGCCTTCGTAGCGATTGGGAGTGTAAGGTACGTAGAGCAATTTCATCCCCGCTTCTTCCGGCGTGCGGTCGGCTTTCACTTCATTGCACATGCGGCAAGCGGTGACCACATTGGTCCAGCGATCGCGGCCGCCGCGCGACGCCGGCGTGACATGATCCTTGGTGAGTTCATGCGCATGATACAAACCGCCGCAGTAAGCGCACAGATGGCGGTCGCGGCGAAACAGCGTTTCGCGATTAAGCCACGGCTCGTAATCGAAATGCGCGGTGTGTACCTTACCCTGGACGGCGATGATGGGGCGCGGAGCGATTTCCGAACGCTTGCCGGTGAGGCGCGAAACACCTCCACGGTACACGCACACCGGTTCGCCCAGCGACCAGGTCACCAGTTCGCGCGCATAGCACAGCACGGCTTCCTGCGTATCAATCCAGCGGCGCGGAAGACCGGCGACATCCAGCGTTAAAACCAGCGGCGTGCTCATGGGCAAAAATGTTTACTTAAATTTAACGCGGCAACCCGCGCTTAAGCTTATTCTACATGATAAAATTTCGCCAAACATGATGGAAATCAAGGTACTTATGCCGGTGATTTGATTCATCCCTTAAACACCACAATAGAGAATTAAAATAACATATTGATTTACTGCATTTTTTTATCAGACTGCGCTGGCATTTCCCCAATCTGTCACACCCAGTGCAGGCATTGCTTTTGCGACAAGAATCACCAATCAATGCGCGCATACTTCAATCATGGCTAGACCAGTAACTAAAACCGCGCTTTACGTTGCACTGACGCTGAGTTTGCTGGCGCTCGCCGTGTTCACTCCACGCGCCTGGAGCATAGACCAGGAATCCCACACCTTTCTGGAAATCACCGCCACGCTGTTCGCTTTCATGGCCGGCGCCATGGCGCTCGCTCACTACTACAGCAAGCCGGACAATATTTTTCTTCTTATCGGCACCGGTTTCATCGCCACCGGATTTCTCGACGGTTATCACGCCGTCGTGACTTCGGATTATCTCGCGCGTTTTTTCCCTTCCACCACGCCCAGCCTGATTGCCTGGGGCTGGCTGGTCTCGCGCATTTTTCTCTCCGCGTTTTTGTATCTGAGCTGGCGCGCCACCAAGATAGAACGCCGGCTGCGGCCGCTGGTAGTTTACCTTCTGACTGCGGCGCTGGCGCTCGGCTGCTATCTGCTCATCGCTTTATTCACGCTGCCGACCGCGCAGTTCAGGAGCATGGTTCTCTCACGCCCGCAGGAATTGGTGCCGGTGCTGTTTTTCGTGTTGGCGCTCGCCGGTTACTGGCGCCGCGGTAATTGGAAGCAGCAGAGCTTTGAACACTGGCTGATACTCGCGCTTGTCACCAGCGTGGCAGGCCAGGTATTTTTCATGCCTTTTTCGGCGCGGGTATTCGATACCGAGTTTATCCTGGCGCACGCGGCCAAATTGCTGAGTTATGCCTTCATTCTGATCGGCTTGTTTGTCAGCACGCTGCAACTTTTCAAACGGGCAGTAAGCAACGCAGAAGCCACGCACCGCATCAGCCGCCTCTACACCATGCTCGGTGAAACCAGTCAGGCCATAGTCCGCATCGGCGAGCGCGACAAGCTGTTCCGCGAAATTTGCCGCATCGCGGTTCAGCACGGGAATTTTGATCTGGCATGGATCGGGCTGATTGACGAAAAGAACCGGCGGCTCATCCCCACCGCTTCCGCCGGGGCGGCGGTCGCGTTTGTTGAGGACCTGCAAATTTCACTCGACCCTGAACACCCCAGAGGCCGCGGCCCGGCCGGGATAGCCGCGCGCACCGGTGAGCCGCAAGTCTGCAACGATCTCTTCACCGATCCGGTTACCCTGCCCTGGCGCACGGCACTGACAGCAACAGGCTTGCGCTCCACCGCCTCTTTCGTGTTCCGGCAGGATGGCAAGATCATCGGCGTGCTCGGCCTGTATGCGGCAGAAAAGGATTATTTCGAACCGCAATTGGTGGAATTGCTGGAAGAGATCGCGCGCGACATTTCTTTCGCGCTCGACACCATTGTAAACGAAGCGCGCCGCCTTCATGCCGAGGAATCCATCCTGCAAACCGAAGCACGGCTGGAGCAAATGGTCGAACATTTACCGACCGGCGCGGCATATCTTGAGGGTGAGCAGCTGTCCGTCAACCGTGCCATGGAGCAAATCACCGGTTACGCGCGCCATGAAATCGGCAATCTTGACCTTTGGTTCGAAAAAATCCATGGTAAAAATGCGTCTCAGGCGCGCGCTGCTTACGAGAAACACCGCCAGAGCGGTTTTGAAATCCCGCTGCGGGATTTGATCCAGCGCAAGGACGGCGCGCAGCGGCTGATTGAATTCAGCGGATATCGCGATGCGCGCGGCGAAGTGTGGATGCTGAACGACATCACCGAGCGCTGGCGCGCCGAGGATGCGCTGCGCGCCAGCGAGGCGGAAATGCGGCTGGTTACCGACAACGTGCCGGCTTATATCGCGTTTTATGATAGTGAACTCAAGGTGCGCTTCGCCAACCAGGGATTCGCCGAGTTGTACGGATTCGGCACCGGCACGATTATCGGCAAGCACGTCAGCGAAATCGTCCCCACCCCGGTACTGGAACTGGTCATACCGCATTTACACGAGGCGCTGTCGGGACGCACCGTGACGTACCAGCGCCTGCACCACAGCGGGGAAAACCCGGTACTTCATTTCGAAACCATACTGATTCCGCAAGCCAATCCGGATGGCGCGGTAACCGGTATTTTTGTCCTGATCAACAACATCACCGAGCACATAAACGCACAGGACATCATCACAACGCACCTGTTTTATCAGTCCGTCATCTCCGAGTTTGGCCAGTATGCCCTGTCCTGCTCCAGTCTCGACACCTTGTTGCAGGAAGCGGCGGAAATAGCGGCGCGCGGCCTTGATGTCACGCACAGCATCATCGATGAGCTGTTGCCTGATGGAAAATCCCTGATAACGCGCGCGGGTGAAGGTTGGGACCCGGCCGTCTACGGCAGAATTACCGCCGACGCGGGCGCGCACCAATCCTTCTCGAGTTACACCCTGCACTGCGGCACACCGGTGATTGTGGACGATTTGCGCACCGAAACCCGGTTCACCATGCACCCGACCGCCCAGCACCTGCTCAGCGGCGTCATGGTACCGATCCCGACCCATGGCAAGCCTTTCGGCGTGCTTGGCGCCGGCAGCAACACCGTGCTGCGCAAGTTCAGCAAAGAGGATATCAACTTCCTGCAAACCATTTCCACCATCATGGCCGCCGCGATAGACCGGCTCAAGAGCGAACAGCAAATGGAGAAATTGGCGCAATTTGATACTCTCACCGGTCTGCCCAACCGCAGGCTGTTCCGCGATCGCCTGCAGCAAGCCTTGCCGCGCGCCAAGCGCAATAAGCAATTGCTGGGATTATTGTTCCTCGATCTTGACCGCTTCAAGGAGATCAACGATACGCTGGGGCACGAAATCGGCGACAAACTGCTGCAAGCGGTGAGCAAACGCCTCAAAGCCTGCCTGCGCGAGGGCGACACCGTGGCGCGGCTGGGCGGCGATGAATTCACCATCATCCTGGAAGGTTTGAACGACACCGAGCAGGCCGCCACCGTGCCGCAGAAAATCCTCGACAGCCTGGCCCTGCCGATTCTCATCGGCAATCATGAAATCTACGCCAGTACCAGCATCGGCATCACGCTCTATCCGCTCGATGACTCCGATATTGATAACCTGATCAAGCATGCCGATACCGCGATGTATCACGCCAAGGAACAAGGCCGCAACAATTATCAGTTCTACCGCTCGGACATGGGTGCCGATGCGCTCGAACGCATGAATCTGAGCAACCGCCTGCGCCACGCGCTGCAATATGAGCAATTCCTGCTCTATTACCAGCCGCAAATCAATCTTAAAACCGGAAAGATAGAAGGTGTCGAGGCCCTGCTGCGCTGGAAAGACACGGAGTTGGGTTTGGTTACGCCGGATAAATTCATTGCACTGGCCGAACAAACCGGCATGATCGTGTCCATCGGCGAATGGGTGTTGCGCACCGTTTGCGCGCAATATCTGGAATGGAAAAAAATTGGATTAACGCCGTTGCGCGTGGCCATCAATTTGTCGGCGCGCCAGTTCAAGAAAGGCGATTTGTACAATCTCATCGCCGGTGCCCTGGAAGCGTATGCCGTGCCGCCACACGAACTGGAACTGGAAATCACCGAAGGCTTGTTGATGGAAAACCCGCAAAACAGCAGCGCCCAGCTGTCGCAAATGAAAACACTGGGCACGCAAATCGCGATTGACGATTTCGGCACCGGCTACTCCAGCCTGAGTTACCTCAAGCATTTCCCGCTCGACACGCTCAAAATTGATCAGTCGTTCGTGCGCGACATCGCCCGCGATCCCGATGGCGCCGCCATCGTCAAGGCCATGATCGGATTAGCGCAAAACCTGCAGTTGGAAACCGTGGCGGAAGGAGTGGAAACCGAGGAGCAACTGACGTTTCTGCGCGAATCCGGTTGCGAGCGCGCGCAAGGCTATTTGTTCAGCCGCCCATTGCCGGCCGCGGAAATCACTGCGCTGCTGATGGAAAAACACACATTCAAAACCACGCGCCTGCGTAAAACCACACCGCGCCCGCGCATCACGCGTTCCGGATAAACCACCGGCTCTTTTCTAACGGATTTTTTGCCGCGACTCCGGTAACACCTGGAAAAATATTTCGTCCTGCTTGACCATGCCCAGCTCGGAGCGCGCACGTTCCTCGATAGCCTCGAAACCCTGCTTGAGATCATGCACCTCGGCATCCAGCGCGCCGTTGCGCGTTTGCAGTTTTTGATTGGCGGCGCGCTGTTCGCCAACTTCCCGCTCCAGCTCCCACACCCTGAGCCAACCGCCCTTGCCCAGCCACAGAGGATATTGAATCGCACTCACCAGGATAATCAGGATCAGGGCGATGAATTTCATCAGCGCAATTGATAAAAAGCGCCGCGCCCCGCGTACAGCGCGCTGTCGCCGAGATCTTCCTCAATCCGCAGCAGCTGGTTGTATTTGGCGAGCCGGTCGGAACGTGACAACGAGCCGGTTTTGATCTGCATGGCATTAGTGGCGACGGCGATGTCGGCGATGGTGGTGTCCTCGGTTTCGCCCGAGCGGTGCGAAATCACCGCGGTGTAGCCGGAACGCTTGGCCAGCTCGATGGCGGCGAAGGTTTCGGTGAGCGTGCCGATCTGGTTGATCTTGATGAGAATGGAGTTGGCGATTTCCTGCTTGATGCCTTCGGCCAGGATTTTGGTGTTGGTGACGAACACATCATCGCCCACCAGTTGAATTGAATTGCCGAGCCGGCGCGTCAGCGTCTGCCAGCCGTGCCAATCGGTTTCTCCCATTCCGTCCTCGATGCTGATGATGGGATATTTGTTCGCCCACGCCGCCAGATAATCGCTGAATTGCTTAGAGTCCAGGCTGAGCTTGTCGCCCTGCAGTGCGTATTTGCCGTCCTTGAAAAATTCCGAGCTGGCGCAATCCAGCCCGATGGCGATATCGGTTCCCGGCTGGTAGCCCGCTTTCTCGATGGCTTGCACGATGAGTTTCAACGCCGCTTCATTACTTTCCAGATTGGGAGCGAAGCCGCCTTCGTCGCCCACCGTGGTCGGCATGCCTTTTTCGTCCAGGAGTTTTTTCAGCACGTGAAAAACTTCCGCACCGTAGCGCAGCGCTTCGCGAAAGCTGGGCGCGCCCAATGGAATAATCATGAATTCCTGCAAATCGATATTGTTGTTGGCGTGCGCCCCGCCGTTGATCACGTTCATCAGCGGCACCGGCATGCGCATTTCTCCTGAACCGCCGAAATAGCGGTAAAGCGGCAGCCCCGATTCTTCCGCCGCGGCTTTCGCCACCGCCACCGACACCGCCAGTATGGCATTGGCGCCCAAACGCGATTTGTTCTCCGTGCCGTCGAGCTCGATCAGGGTCTTGTCTATGAAACTCTGCTCGGCCGCATCCAGTCCGATAATCGCCTCGCAAATTTCGGTGTTGATGTGCTCGATCGCTTTCAACACCCCCTTGCCCATGTAGCGTTTGTTGTCGCCGTCGCGCAGCTCGATCGCTTCCTTGCTGCCAGTCGAGGCGCCCGAAGGCACGGCGGCGCGTCCCAGCACTCCGGATTCCAGCAACACATCGGCCTCGACGGTGGGATTGCCGCGTGAATCCAGTATTTCCCTTGCTATCACTTCTACTATGGCGCTCATTTTTTTCAGCCAGCCTCAAATTATTTTTTAAAGTATTCAACCGTGTTTGTTACAGCGCATCTTCCACAAAACCGTTCTTCTTTACCAAGTCATCCAATGCTTTCAGCGTTCGCAGCAATTCGCGCATGTGTTTCAGTGGCCAAGCGTTGGGACCATCGGACAGGGCCTGCTCCGGATCAGGATGGGTTTCCATGAAAATCCCGGCGATGCCGCTCGCCACCGCCGCTCGTGCCAGCACCGGCACGAATTCGCGCTGACCGCCGCTTTTGCTGCCTTGTCCGCCCGGCAATTGCACCGAGTGGGTAGCGTCGAACACCACCGGGCAGCCGGTCTCGCGCATGATCATGAGCGAACGCATGTCGGAAACCAGATTATTGTAGCCAAAAGACACCCCGCGCTCGCACACCATGATGTTGTCCAGGCCGCTGGCCGCGCGCGCTTTTTCCACCACGTTCTTCATTTCCGCCGGGGAAAGAAACTGGCCTTTTTTTATGTTCACCGGTTTGCCGGCGCGCGCCACGGCGTGGATAAAATCAGTCTGGCGGCACAGGAACGCGGGGGTTTGCAGCACATCCACCACTGCGGCAACTTGCTCCACATCGGCAGTTTCATGCACATCGGTCAAAATCGGGATTTTAATCTGTTTTTTTACTTCGCTTAGAATATTAAGACCATTCTCTATCCCCATGCCCCTAAATGATTTTCCTGAACTGCGATTGGCTTTATCGTAAGAGGATTTAAAAATGAATGGAACACCCAGCCCGCCACAGATTTCCTTGAGCGCACCCGCCGTGTCGAGCACCAACTGTTTCGATTCGATGACGCAGGGTCCCGCTATCAGAAAAAGCGGTTTATCCAGCCCCGCTTCAAATCCGCAAAGTTTCATGAGTGCAGAGCTCGCGTTGAATTCGCGGGACAGCTTCGCCTTCCCGCCCCCGCCGCTACGCGGCCGCCGAGTCCGGCTCGCCCGGCTATCAGAAAAAGCGGTTTATCCAGCCCCGCTTCGAATCCGCAAAGTTTCATGAGTGCAGAGCTCGCGTTGAATTCGCGGGACAGCTTCGCCTTCCCGCCCCCGCCGCTACGCGGCCGCCGAGTCCGGCTCGCCCGGCCATCAGAAAAAGCGGTTTATCCAGCCCCGCTTCAAATCCGCACAGTTTCATGAGTGTAAAGCTCGCGTTAAATCCGCGGGACAGCTTCGCCTCCCCGCCCCCGCCGCTACGCGGCCACCGAGTCCGGCTCGCCCGGCAATTAAAAATAAAGGGTGCTGCAAGCCGGCATCAAAACCGCGCAGTTTCACCGCGCTACGCTCAAATGTTTGGCGCCATCATTCTCGGTTAGCGCACCGGAATGTTTGAGCGCCGCTTCGATGAAAGCCTTGAACAAAGGGTGGCCGGCACGCGGGGTGGAGGTGAATTCGGGGTGGAACTGGCATCCCACGAACCAGGGATGACCGGGAAGCTCGACCATTTCGCACAATTGTTCTGCCCGGGTGCGCGCCGCCACCCTGAGCCCGGCGGCTTCGAGCCTGGGCAGGTAGAAATTATTGATCTCGAAACGATGGCGATGACGCTCGCTGACGGTATTGCTGTTGTAGATGCGCTCGACCAGTGTGCCGGGAATAATCTCTGCGGCCTGTGTGCCCAAGCGCATGGTGCCGCCCAGATCGGACTGCGCGTCGCGGCGCTCGACCTTACCGTCGTGGTTCTGCCATTCGGTAATCAAAGCGATCACCGGCTGCGCCGTATCAGGATCAAATTCGGTGCTGTTGGCCTGCGCCAGTCCCGCTTGGTGGCGCGCGAATTCAATCACCGCCAACTGCATGCCGAGGCAGATGCCGAGATAAGGAATGTTATTTTCGCGCGCATAACGGATCGCCGCGATCTTGCCTTCCACTCCGCGCTTGCCAAAACCTCCCGGCACCAGTACCGCGTCCACCCGCTTCAGGCAATCGACACCTTCTTTCTCGATGACCTCGGAATCCAGGTATTGAATCTTCACTTTGGAACGGGTGTGGATACCGGCGTGCACCAGTGCTTCATTGAGCGATTTGTAAGAATCGGTGAGATCCACGTATTTGCCGACCATGGCGATGCTGACTTCGTGCTCGGAGTGCTCCAGCGCGTCAATCAGGCGTTTCCATATTTTCAAATCGGCGGGCTTGGCCAGGATTTGCAGCTTGTGGCAGACGATTTCATCCAAAATCTGCTGGTGCAGCATATAGGGGATTTTGTAAATCGAATCCACGTCCCATACCGATATCACCGCATTCGCGGGCAGATTGGTAAACAGCGCGATTTTCTTGCGCTCGTCCTCGGGAATCGGCCGGTCGGAACGGCACAACAACGCATCGGCCTGGATGCCGATTTCACGCAGTTCCTTGACCGAGTGCTGAGTCGGCTTGGTTTTCATCTCTCCCGCCGATTTGATGAAAGGCACCAGCGTCAGATGCACGTAGCAGGTATTCTCGCGCCCCAGTTCCAGCCCCATCTGCCGGATGGCTTCGAGGAACGGCAGCGACTCGATATCACCCACCGTGCCGCCGACTTCGACGATGGCGACTTCCGCGCCCTGCGCGCCGCGCGCGATAAATGCCTTGATTTCATCGGTGATATGCGGGATCACCTGCACCGTGCGCCCCAGATATTCGCCGCGGCGCTCTTTCTTGATCACGCTTTCGTAAATCTGTCCGGTGGTGAAATTGTTGTATTTCCTCATCTTGGCGTTGACGAAACGCTCGTAGTGGCCGAGATCGAGATCGGTTTCCGCGCCGTCCTCGGTGACATACACCTCCCCGTGCTGGAACGGGCTCATGGTGCCGGGGTCAACGTTGATGTAGGGATCGAGCTTGAGGAGGGTGACTCTGATGCCGCGGGATTCGAGGATGGCTGCGAGGGAGGCGGCGGCTATCCCCTTGCCCAGGGATGAAACCACGCCACCGGTTACAAAAATATATTTGGTCATGAAAATGGCCAAGTGCAGTATGCATTATGATAGCGCAAAATGATTCCCGTCACAACGGAAACTAATCGCTCTGCCGCTCATCATGCCCGCTTTGCTAGAATAAGGAATTGCTCACCGGGATTTCGGATTTTTCATTGGCTTATGCACGCTACGTGGCAACAACATTTGCGCAACATGGGGGCGCGCCTGGCTGACGGCGTGGTCCAGGATTTCGGGGATGCGGCGGCCGAACTGCGCGCCGCTGAAAGCGGCACCGTGCTGTGCGATCTCTCGCAATTCGGCCTGCTGACGTTTGCCGGAGAAGATGCGCAGGCTTTTTTGCACGCGCAGTTTTCCAGCGATGTGAAGAAAATCGGTCTGCTCAGCGCCCAGTACAGTGCTTATTGCACCGCCAAGGGGCGCCTGCTGGCGAATTTCCTGCTGTGGCAATCCGCAGCGGGGTTTTTCGCGCAAATGCACGGTAGCGTGCTGGCGTCCACGCACAGCCGCCTTGCCAAATTCGTGCTGCGTTCCAAGGTAAAAATCAGCGACGTCAGCGAAAATCTTGTCTGCCTCGGCCTCGCCGGCGCGCAAGCCGAGACGTTAATCCAAAAACATTTTGGCCGCGCACCTCAGGCAAGCCTGGGAGTGATGCATGAAAAAAACTCAACCCTGATACGTTTATCAAAAAAGCGCTTTGAAATCATTATTCCTTATTCCGATGCGCCCGCAATATGGGATGCATTGAGCATGAATGCTCAACCGGCCGGCAACGTTTGCTGGGATTGGCTCAATATCCGCGCTGGCATTCCGTTCGTGAGTGCCGCGACCCAGGAGCAATTCGTGCCGCAAATGGCGAATCTGGAACTCATCGGCGCGGTAAGCTTCGACAAAGGCTGTTATCCGGGGCAGGAAATCGTCGCGCGCACGCAACATCTCGGCATCCTCAAGCGGCGCATGTCTCTTGCGCATGTGGACGCCGCGCCGCAAGCGGGCGATGCGCTTTTCAGTAAAGACTCCGGAGATCAGGCGAGCGGCATGATAATCAACGCCGCGCCCGCGCCCGAAGGCGGTTACGACTTGCTGGCGGTGATGCAAATCTCCAGCGCGCAAAACGGCGACGCGCGCTGGAAATCCCCCGCCGGGCCTGCGCTCAAACTTTTACCCATGCCCTATTCCGTTTAATGCTCAATTTTTATATCTACTATCGAGTGAATCCCGCGCACGCCAAGACGTTGGAGCCGCGTGTGCGTGCCATGCAGCTTGAATTGCAAGAACAAACCGGCGCCGCCGGCCGGCTGCTGAAAAAACACCATGAGCCTTTGTTGTGGATGGAGATTTACGAAAGTGTCGCTCAACCTGACCTCTTTGCCGATGCCCTGATGCGCGCCGAAGAACATCATGGCTTGCGCCAATTCATCGAGCCAGGCTCGCAGCGGCACACCGAATGTTTCGAGAGTTTCTGATGTGCCTTATCCTGTTCGCGTATAAGGTGCATCCGGATTATCCGCTGCTGTTGCTCGCCAACCGCGATGAATTCTACGAGCGTTCCACTGCGGTGGCGGGATGGTGGGAAGATCATACGGAAATTCTCGGCGGGCGCGATTTGAAAAAACACGGCACCTGGCTCGCCGTCAGCCGCACCGGGCGTTTCGCCGCCGTCACTAATTACCGCCAGGGACTGGTGCAGAAAAAAGACGCACCCTCGCGCGGCGCGCTGGTCAGCGATTACCTGCTGGGAAAAGAAAAACCCGCGGATTATTTGCACCAACTGCAGCCGCAGGCAGGCAAGTACGACGGCTTTAATCTGATTGCCGGAGATTCAAAAGAACTTTATCACTACTCAAACCGCGGCGGGAAAATGCAAAAACTCGCACCCGGATTGTATGGTTTGAGCAATCATTTGCTGGATACACCCTGGCCCAAGGTGGAGCACGGCAAGAAGCAGCTGATTAAGCTTTTTTCCGCGCCGCAGCCGCCTTCCGCCGAAGCGCTGTTCGCGATCCTGGCCGACCGCGCGGTTGCGGAGGATCAAGAGTTGCCGAATACCGGGGTTGGGCAAGAATGGGAACGGCGCTTGTCGCCGGTTTTCATCGTCACTCCTGAATACGGCACGCGCTCCTCCACCTTGCTTTTTATTCACTCCGATAATCGCATGCGGCTGGTCGAGCGCTCGTTCAAGCGCGCCGGGGTCGAAGGTGGCACCGTGAGCCATGAGTTTTTGATTAAGACTAGACCAGGCGCATAATCATTTTCACATGCGGGATGCCGGCATCCATGAACTCGGCGCCCACCGCTCGAAACCCACGGCGCGCATAAAATTCCAGCGCATGAGTTTGCGCGTGCAGGAAAACTTCTCTTAAGCCCGCAGCTCCGGCGATTTTTAACAGCGCTTCGAGCAGCGCCCCGCCCACCCCGCGCCCGCGCCATTCTTTCAATACCGCCATGCGGCCGATCTGGCCCTGCACCAACAGGCGTGCGGTACCCACGGCTTTTCCGCCACGGCTGCGTGCCAGCACGTGGCGGGCATCCGCATCCAATCCGTCCCATTCCAGCTCAGCCGGCACCCGCTGCTCGATGATGAAAACCGTTTCGCGTATCAGGCGCAATTCACGCTGCGCTGCACGCCAGCTGACTTCATGTAGTTCAAAATTTTCGTACATGTTCCACAAAGAATTAAGCCAAGTAACGCTATAATAATGCACGGTCAACCCGGAAATTAACAATATGAAAAGCCTGTGGAACGACAAGGAAGCCGCTCAATTCAAAGGCGACCTCGGCCTGCGCGTTTATACTTCGCGCCTGCTCGGGCGCGACAAATCGCTGGTGCTGCATGGGGGCGGCAACACCTCGGTCAAAATCCGCGAACGCAACATCCTCGGTGTTGAAGAAGAAATTCTTTACGTCAAAGGCAGCGGCTGGGATCTGGAAGTTATTGAGGAGCAAGGCTTCTCCCCGGTGCGCATGGCGCATCTTCTGAAGCTAGCCGAACTCGACGCGCTGTCCGACCCGCAAATGGTGAATGAACTCAAAACGCATATGACGCGTGCTGTGGCTCCCGCGCCTTCCATCGAAACCATTCTGCACGCGATCCTGCCTTTCAAATACGTGGATCATACTCATGCTGATGTCGTGGTCACGGTGACCAATACCGATAACGGCGCAGCGCGTATACGCGAAATCTATGGTGACAGCGTGGTGGTGATTCCGTATGTCATGCCCGGCTTCGATCTGGCGCGAGTCTGCGCCAGGCAATTCGCCAGGGAGGCGACGCCTGAAACCACAGGCATGGTGCTGATGAATCATGGCATTTTTTCTTTCGGCGCAACGGCGCGTGAATCCTATGAGCGCATGATCGCGCTGGTGGCGCGCGCCGAAAAATATCTGCTGAAAAAAAATGCCTGGAAAATTAGCGTCAATAAAACAAGCTTCGGCGCAAAAAAAACGCAGCGGCTGGAACTGGCGGTGCTGCGCCGGGAAATTTCCCAGGTAGCGGGCTTCCCCGCCATCTTGTCCACGCACACCGATAAGCAAACGCTGTCTTTCGCGCGCCGCGAGGATATAAATAAAATCTCGCAGCTAGGCCCGGCTACTCCCGACCATGTGATACGCACCAAGCGCATTCCGCTGGTGGGAAGAAATATCGCGGCTTACGTCAAAGCCTATCAGGAATACTTTCATCAATACGTGCGCGGCGCCAAGGAAAAGAAGACCATGCTGGATCCCGCGCCGCGAGTGATTCTGGATGCGGAATTCGGCCTGGGCGCGGTGGGGCAAACCGCAAAAGACGCCGCCATTGTGGCGGAAATTTACCGGCACACGATGGAAGTCATCTCGCGCGCGACGGCGCTGGGCGGATTCCGCGCCTTACCGGGAAAAGATTTATTCGAGGTCGAATACTGGGATCTGGAACAGGCCAAACTCAAAAAAAGCGGCAAGCCGCCGCAGTTCGCAGGCGAAATCGCGCTGGTCACCGGCGCTGCGTCCGGTATCGGCAAGGCCTGCGTGGATGCGCTGCTCAAGCGCGGTGCGGCGGTGATAGCCTTGGATTTGAATCCCGCGATAAGCTCGCTTTACACACGCCCTGATTTTCTGGGGCTGCATTGCGATATCACCCATGAAAAAACCGTGAGCGATGCGCTGGAAGCCGGCGTCAGGGTTTTCGGCGGGCTCGACATGCTGGTGCTGAATGCCGGAATTTTTCCCGCCAGCCGCCGTATCGAAGCCTTGCGGCAACACGAATGGCGCAAGGTGATGAACGTCAATCTCGATTCCAACCTGATGCTGATGCGCCTATGCCATCCGCTGCTCAAAATCGCGCCGCGCGGTGGGCGCGTGGTCGTCATCGGCTCGAAAAACGTGCCCGCGCCGGGGCCGGGCGCCGGCGCGTATTCCGCTTCCAAGGCCGCGCTTAACCAACTGGCGAGGGTGGCGGCGCTGGAATGGGGAGCCGATGGGATCCGCATCAACACCATCCATCCCAACGCCGTGTTCGATACCGCCATCTGGAGCGCTGCGGTGCTCGCCTCACGCGCCGCGCAATATGGCTTGAGCGTCGAGGACTACAAAAAAAACAATGTGCTCAAAACCGAAGTCGGCAGCCGCGATGTGGCGGAACTGGCGGCGGAGATGTGCGGCCCCCTGTTCGCCAAAACCACCGGCGCGCAAGTACCGGTGGATGGCGGCAACGACAGAGTGATTTGATGCCGGACAAAGTTGAAACCCTGCGCTGGCGCGATGACCGCCTGGAGATGATAGACCAGCGCATCCTGCCCGGACGTTTTGAATATTTGAGCTTCGATTCCGCCGCTGCCGTCGCCGAGGGCATACGCAGTATGGTGGTGAGAGGCGCTCCCGCCATCGGTTGCGCCGCCGCTTATGGCGTGGCGCTGGAAGCGTTACGCCTGCAACATTTGCCGGTGAAAGAATTCGCAACCGGATTGGAGCAAGGCTTCAAGCAGCTCGCGGCCAGCCGTCCCACCGCGGTGAATCTGTTCTGGGCTTTGCAGCGCATGCGCAAGATCTGGGATGCAATGGAAAAGCAATCTCCGGCGCAGAGCGCGCAACAACTTCTGCAGGAAGCGCAGGCGATGCAAGCCGAGGACATCCGCATCAACCGCACCCTCGGCGAGCATGGCGCGGCGCTGGTTAACAACCACGCACGCATACTCACTCACTGCAATGCCGGCGCGCTCGCCACCGCAGGACACGGCACCGCGCTGGGCGTGATGCGCTCCGCGGTGGAAGCCGGCAAGAAAATATCGGTACTGGTGGATGAAACCCGCCCTTTCCTGCAAGGCGCGCGGCTCACCGCATGGGAATTGATGCAGGAACAAATTCCCGCCACGCTGATTACCGACAATATGGCCGGACACATGATGAGCCGCGGCGAAGTGGATATGGTCATCGTCGGTACCGACCGCGTGGCGGCCAACGGCGACGTGGCGAACAAGATCGGCACTTACATGGTAGCGGTACTGGCGCAGCGCCACCGCATTCCCTTTTATGTCGCCTGCCCGCTTTCCAGCATTGATCTTAAAACTGCGAGCGGCGCGGAAATTCCCATCGAGGAACGCTCCGCTTCCGAGGTGAGGGGTTATCGTGAAACGCAGTGGGCGGCGCAGGGAGTCGAGATTCGCAATCCAGCGTTTGATATCACGCCGGCGGAATTGGTGACGGGCTTGATCACCGAAAAAGGCGTGGTGCTTAACCCGGACCGGGAAAAAATCAAAAGATTGTTTGACTAAGGAACCTGGATTGCTTCGTGAGACCGCAATGACTGCTGTCATTGCGAGAAACGATAGTGACGAAGCAATCTGCAGTAG
>JBOIFQ010000258.1:0-9379 GCA_050741655.1 Burkholderiales bacterium
ATTTTCATGGTGTTGGAGCGCGGCTCCAGCACCACAATAATGCGCGCGCCGTTGACCTTGTGGCGCAAGCCTTCCAGCGTGCTGCGGATGGCGGTCGGATGATGCGCGAAATCGTCGTACACGGTGATGCCGTAGGCCACACCCTTGATTTCCATGCGCCGCTTCACGTTGCGAAATTTTTCCAGCGCCGCGATTCCGGTTGCAACGGGAACACCGGCATGGCGCGCGGCGGCGAGCGCCGCCAGCGCATTCAGGCGATTGTGTTCACCCAGCAGATTCCAATCGAGCCGGCCTTGCGGCACGCCTTTTTCGCTGATGACGAAGCTTTGATCGGTGCCGGCCGCCTGCCAGCCTTCATCCACGCCGAAAAATTCCACCGGCGTCCAGCAGCCGCGCGCCAGCACGCGCTTGAGCGCGATGTCGCGGCCGTTGGCGACAATCAGTCCGTTGGCGGGCAGCATGCGCACCAGATGGTGGAACTGGGTTTCGATGGCGGCGAGATCGGAAAAAATATCGGCATGATCGAATTCAAGATTATTGAGCACGGTGGTGCGCGAACGGTAATGCACGAACTTGGAGCGCTTGTCGAAAAATGCCGTGTCGTATTCATCGGCTTCGACCACAAAAAAAGGAGGTTCAACGATTGCTCTTTCCTCCCTTGAGGGGGAAGGTTGAGATGAAGGGCAAAGCCGCGCGGAAGCGCCGAAATTTTCCAGCACCCCGCCGATGAGAAAACCCGAATTCAACCCGGCACAGTCGAGAATCCAGGCCAGCATGGCGGCCGTGGTGGTCTTGCCGTGCGTGCCGGCCACCGCCAGCACCCATTTGCCTTCGAGCACATTGTGCGCCAGCCACTGTGGGCCGGAATCATACGGCAGGCCGCGATTGAGGATTTCCTCCAGCAGCGGATTGCCGCGCGTGACGACATTGCCGATGACAAACACATCCGGCTTGAATTTGATTTGTTGCGCGCCGAAACCTTCAGTGAGCGCGACACCCTGCGCTTCAAGCTGCGTGCTCATGGGCGGATACACATTGGCATCGCAACCCGTGACCCGGTGCCCGGCTTGCCGAGCGAGCACGGCGAGGCCGCCCATGAAGGTGCCGCAGATGCCGAGGATATGGATGTGCATGAAAGCGTGCCCGTTAATCAGGCGTGGATTATAGCGGGAACAGCCGGCTACCAGAGGATCATTTGCGTACAGCGGAACAATGCGATGGTCTTGCCGGAAGTTTCATCCTGAATCACGGCGTCCCACACCTGCGTGGTGCGGCCGCGATGCGCGGGCTTCGCTTTACATAGAATCGCTCCTTCGCGCACGGTACCGAGAAAATTGCTTTTAAGCTCGATGGTAGTAAAGCCTTTTGCACCCTCGGGCAAGTTGGCTATGGTACCGTATCCGCAAGCGGTATCCGCCAATGCGATCACGCTGGCCGCGTGCAGGAAACCGTTGGGCGCCATGACTTCCGGCCGCACCGGCAAGCGGCAGGTCAGCAAATCTTTTTCCACCGCAAGCACCTCCATCCCCACCAGCCCCGGCAAACGGTTTTTTCCTATGGCGTTGAATTTTTGCGCGTCCATCTCATCCTCGGAGTAAAATCCCGTGCTCAATCTTTGCGCACGCGGAAGCCCACCACAAGATTGAGGTGGTTGGGTTCTGTTTTGAATTCCATCACCACCTCCCGGATGCCATAGCCAAACAGCCACCACAACGACAGCAACAGCACGACTTGCGCGGCCGAGAGCATCGCTTCTCCCCTGGTGTCGAGCGCAAACAACAGCGCGTAAATCAGCATCAGCACTATCCCGAGCGTGGATTCCAGGCATATCCACGGGGCTTTTTGCGCGGCGCCGGATGTTTTTTGCAGCAGCGCGCGCTGAAAAGTCAGCAAATACAAATCGCGCATCAGGCTTTGCAGCAGCAGCGCCACTCCCGCCCATTTAAAAACATCGGGAATCCAGACGCTGAGAGGGACCTGCGTCAAAACCAAAAGCGCCAGCCCGGCGCAGAATGCGGCGATACCTGCTCCAAGTTCCAGTTTCTCGTATGCGGTTTTGAATTTCATCAGTTGAATGACGGCATGTTTTTACCACGCCGCTGCCGCAGCGCGCCCATTTAGAAACAACTTTTTCGTTTTACACAGGATGCCGGTTTATCCGGGATCGCAGGCAAGAGATTATAATCTGTGCGCGGGCTCATTCGCCCCACACCGGAAAAAAAACTTGATTTCAATGCAGACCAGTATAATTATAATACGTTGATTATAAAAAATTTTATGCTTTAGCCGGATGCATTATTCACCAAGCGAGCATTTTATGTCCGCTAACCAGAACCTGGAAAAAAACTTTTGCGACGTGCTGGTCATCGGCGGCGGGCCGGCGGGCTCGACCGCCGCGGCTTTGCTGGCGGAAAAAAACTGGCGCGTGGTAGTGGCGGAAAAAGACCGTCATCCGCGCTTTCATATCGGTGAATCCCTGCTGCCCGCTAATCTGGCATTGTTCGAGCGCCTCGGCGTGGCGCGGGAAATAGAGCAAATCGGCCTGCGCAAGAACGGGGCGCAGTTCGTTTCCAGCCACCACGGCAGGAGCGAAACCTTTTATTTCGCCGAGGCGCTGAATAAAAAATATCCTTTTTCCTACGAAGTGCGCCGCTCCGAGTTTGATCATATCCTGCTCAGGAATTGCGCCGCCAAGGGCGCACAGGTGCACGAGGAAACGCGGGTCAAGCAGGTTGAGTTTCACAAACAACAAAATTCTCTGGTTACCGCGGTGGACGCTCAAAGCGTCACTCGAGTCTGGGACACGCGTTTCGTTATTGACGCGTCCGGCCGCGATACTTTTCTCGCCGAATTTTTCGGCATCAAGCAGCGCAATCGCAAACATAACAGCGCCGCGCTCTACGCGCATTTCGAAAACGCCGGGCTGCTGCCGGGAAATGACGCCGGCAACATCAGCGTCTTCTGGTTCGATCACGGCTGGTTCTGGATGATACCGCTCAAGGACGGCGCCATGAGCGTGGGCGCGGTGTGCTGGCCTTATTATCTGAAATCCAGGAAAACCGATGTGCAAAGTTTTTTCATGGACACCATCGCTTTATGTCCGGGCGTGGCCGTGCGCTTGCGGCAGGCCAGGCTATGCACACCGGTGACCGCGACCGGCAATTATTCCTACCAGGCGCGCCGCATGGCCGGCGCAGGCTATCTGATGGTGGGCGACGCGTTTGCTTTTATTGACCCGGTGTTTTCCACCGGCGTGATGCTGGCGATGAACAGCGCGTTTCTTGCCGCCGAAGCGGTGCATGATTGCCTGACCGATGCGGGTGTCGCCGCGCAACGGCTCACAGCGTATGAGCGCCGCGTGCGCCGCGGCCTGAAAATATTTTCCTGGTTCATTTACCGCGTCACTTCGCCGGCGATGCGCTACATGTTCATGCATTCCGGAAACATTCTGGGCGTGAAAGAAGGCCTGATTTCGCTGCTGGCGGGAGATATTTTCGGCCGCACGCCGCTTTACCGGAGGATTTTCGCCTTCAAGGCATTCTATTATTTTTTCAGTATGCGCATGTGGAAAGAATGTTATGCGGCGTATAAATCCCGCCAGCAAAATATCAAACCTGCCGTAACTGAAACCACGGCATGAACCGCCAACGCGCGTAACGTCATCTACCGGGAGAACCCCGACGCAGGCTGCGCCACAGCCCGGGAAGAAACAGACCGCGCGCGAGCAGCTTCCACGCCACCATGCGCGTGATGCGCGCGATATCCACTACCTCGTGAAAGTGACTGGGCCGGGCATGGCTGGAATAAATCGCCCGCACCGGCACCGCCACGCTGGCCACGCCGCGCCTTCCCGCCTCGATCAGAATTTCGCTTTCGAATACAAAACCGGCGCTCTTGCCGTGTGCGATGTTGAGCGCGCGCAGCAGTTCCGCGGGATAGACGCGAAAACCGGACTGGCTGTCGGCGATGGGACAACCCGCGGCCCAGGCGATCCAGAAATTGGCGAAACGATTGGCGCAATAGCGCGCGATGGGAATTTTTTGCCAGTCATGCAGGCGCGCGCCGATGATGATGGCTTGTGGATGCTGTTGAAAAGCCTCGATCAGGCGCGCAATGTCCTCGGGTTCATGCTGGCCATCGCCATCGAGGGTAATCACTGCTTCTGCCCCGGCTTCAAGCGCGTGCTGCATGCCGTCCCACAAACTCGCCGCCTTGCCCAGATTTTGTGCATGGCTTAACAGCGTGACCGGCAAACCTTCCAGCACCTGCGCGCTGCCGTCTGTAGATCCATCATCCACCACGATCACTCGCGAAAGCTGAAGTAAAGCGCGGTTTGCCACGTCGCGCAGGGTAGCGGCTTCGTTATAAGCCGGAATTACCACCGCAAAATGCGCCAGCTCGGCGGGGCTCATGCGCGCGCCGCGCCCAACATCACCGCCAGCCGCCCACGCAGCAATTCGCGCGGTCCGGAAAAGATACTGAACCGATACAAGGCGAGTTCATTTTCCAGCGCCAGTTTTTCGGCGCGGATGGTGAGTTCGCCCGCAAACTCGTCCAGCCTGGCTGTATTCAGCTCCACATCGCGCGCGCGCGCCAGCAGTCCGGGTTTGCCGCCGGCTCCGCTAAGGCTCGCATGCAGCGCCATCGCCTGTGCCGCATACTCAATTCCGCATACGGCGGGCAGGATATCTCCGCTGCGCAAGGGATTAGCGGGGTCACGATGGCTGATCGCAGCGCATACGATATGATTTTCGTCCCAGCTTAAAGCCCGCTCCAGCAGGCACATCGCGCCTTGCTGCGGGATACGCTGGCCGATTTGCGCGCGATTGAGAATCATCACGGCTGATATTTGACCATGACATTACTCCCGCTCAGGTAAGCAAGCGCAGTGACGGCTTCCTGCTTGCGCGCCAGGCATTGCAGCAGCGGCAAACAGCGCGCCGCCGGGTTGCCGTCAAAAACCGCGCGCAAGAACTCCGGCACCGGCGTGGCAGTTCCGTTGCCTAAGGAAATCTCCAGGCTGCCGAGGGTATCGGGCATGGCTGCGGGGCTCAATAAAAACGCCGCGGCAAAACCATTTTTGACCGGCCGCAGCGCGTGCAGGGGCGCGGGGAAAGGCAAATCAAAAACCACCAGCAGCACCGGCGTGGCTTCCACCACCACCTGGCTCGCCGCATCCAGCAGGCCGGCGGCGAACGACGCATCAAATGCGCACAAACTGTTGGAAGGCAGCTTGGAGCCGGTGGCGATGCTCCAATATCCCGCCGCGGCGTTGTGCACTGAATTGTGAAAGCGCGTGGGCGACACATCGCGCGCGGGCGCGGCCAGTGCTTCGCAGATGTGATGCAGGGTCTGGCCGTCGCCGTCGCTGGAAGCGAACACCGTCGCCACTCCGTTGAACGGAAAACTGCCGCGATTCATCGCTTCCTGCGCCACCGTCACCGCGAGCTTCACGATTTCCGAACCGCGGCGGCGCTCGGTGGCCGGCAAAATATCCGGCGCCAGACGTGCCAGCGGCGCTTCACGATACGGTTCCAGCCCGGCCAGCAGAGCGCGGCTCGCGCTCCAGCCGGCTAGCCCCGGCGCCACGATGCCCACGCCTTGCACGAATATTTTGTTCACTCTGTTTTCCCGAACACCAGGCTGCAATTGCTGCCGCCAAAGCCGAAGGAATTGGAAAGCGCGCGGCGCACCGGGCGCTCCTGGTTGGCGGCGAGCACCCGGCTTTTGATTTCGGGATCCAGTGTCTCCAGGTTAAGCGTGCCGGGAATAAAACCATGCTGAATGCACAGCAGGCAAAAAATCGCCTCGGTGATTCCCGCCGCGCCCAGGCTATGCCCGACCCAGCCTTTGGTGGAACTGCATGGCGTTTCACCGCCGAACAACTGATAAATCGCGCGGTCTTCCACGCTATCGTTGGCCGGCGTCGCGGTGCCGTGCATATTAATGTAATCAATCTCGCCGGCAGTAAGTCCGGCACGGTTGAGCGCCTGATGCATGGAAAACCGCGCGCCCTCGCCTTGCGGATGCGGAGTGGACATATGATAAGCGTCGCTGCTCTCGCCGTATCCGAGCAGCGCGATGTCAGCCTCTCCCTGCCGCTCCAGCAGCGCAAACCCCGCCGCCTCGCCGATGGAAATGCCGTTGCGCGCCGCGTCGCACGGGCGGCAGGGCTGCGGCGACAATAATTCCAGTGCGGCAAAACCATGCAGCGTGGTCAGACATAAACTATCCACTCCGCCCACCACCGCGGCATCGCATAATCCGGCTTCGATAAAGCGGTACGCGCAGGAAAACACCTTGGCGCTCGACGAACACGCGGTGGAAATGGCGAGCGACGGTCCGTCCAGCTTGAGATAGCGGCGCACGAAATCGGCCACCGCAAACAGATTGTGCGTGTGCCGGTAATCGAGCTGCGGCGGCAAAACACCTTGGGCGTCGCGCCGCCGGTAAGCCAGTTCGGTTTCCAGAATGCCGGAAGTGCTGGTACCGATCAGCACCGCGATACGCTGCGCGCCGTATCGGTTTCTGGCCCGCGCCACCGCCGGTTCGAAACCATCCTGGCGCAAACCCAGTTGCGCAAGACGAATATTGCGGCAATCGAACTCGGACAGCGCCTTGATGACCGGCTGGCTTTCCAAACCTGCGACGCGCCCGATCCAGGTCGGGATGTCCGCATGCTCGAAATCATTCGGGCGCAGACCGCCGCGCCGCTCGCGCAGAGCGTCCAGTGTAGCCACCGCACCCAATCCCAGTGGATTGGCGGTGGCAAAATGGGTAAGCAATAAGGGCTGCACTCGCGTTCCCGCCGCAACATTAATGGAAAATTATAACAGCCGGGATTTAACGCCGCGCCCAGGCCGCTGCCACCAGCAGCGAAAACACGCAGCCCAGGCTCACCGTCAACCCTATCGCATGCAATACCGGTGTGAGCGAAAAAGCCAGGCAGCCGAATCCCGACAGCGTGGTCAGGCTGCACACCAGCAAGGATAAATACGTGCTTTTACGCGCCGCGGTATCGCCCACACGGAAGAACAATGAATAATTGAGGCCGATGCCCAACACCAACAGCAACGAAACCAGATGGAAGAGATTGAAACGCTCGCCCAGCAACAAGAGCGCCGCCACGGTGATGACCAGGGCCGCCAGCACCGGCCGCAGCACTTGCCACACCTGTGAGGGCTTACGCAAACCCCACATCAGCACCAATGTGATCGCCAGCATGCCCAAAGCCGTCAAGCGCAGCGCTTCGTTGCGGTAACCGTTGATGAGCCGGCCGGATTCGGTTTTGAGATCGAGCAGATAAACATTCGGGTTGGCGCCGCCGGTGAAATTTTGCGCCAAGGCGTCAGGATCATCCACGCCGCGCAGCAGCAGCAGCGCCACCCATAGCTTTGCGTTTTGAAACAGCTGCGCGCGCAACTTGAGCGCGAAAGGCGTTCCCGGCAAATCACTCTCTTGCAGCAGTGCTCCACTGCGCGCGGCCTCCACATCCTGCAGGAAAGGTTCGAACAAATCCGCGCGAAACGGCAGGTCGCGCAAAGCCTCACTCAGATTTTTTTGCAACACTGTATTCTCGGGCAGTGCCGCGCGGCGCTCAAGCTGCGTTTTCTCGCTCGGCAGGGTTTGAAACGCCCCCTCGAAACCGGTAATAATTTTTTTCTGCGCCAGTGCTTGCAACTTGGGCGCTATCTGTTCGCTGGCTTGCAGCACCTCCTCGCGTTGCGCGCCGGTGATCACCACCAGGTAGCGCACATCCGGCGCGCCCAGCTCCTTGCGCAATTCCTGGTCCAGTTGTTTCGCCGCTTCGGGGATCGGGTTGAGATTGGCCACATCATCATCCCACAGCGTTTGCCAGCGCGCGGCGATAATGATCAAAGCGATGAGCAAAACCGCCGCCGCCAGTTTTCCCGCCACGCGCGCAGCCTGAATCACTTCCAGCCAGGCCGCCAGCTTGATTGTGCGCGGCGAAAAATTCCGCGGCGCGAGCGCGGGCAGAATCCAGCGCGTGACCGCTCCCGCCGCCAATACTCCGGTCATGGACAGCAAGCCGAGCTGCGACAGGCCGGTAAAAGATGAAAACAGCATGGTCAGGCTGCCGAACACGGTGGTGAGCACCGCCAGGCGCAGCGTCGGCCAGATGCGCCGCATGGCTGCTTCAGCCGTTTCGCTTTTCGCCACCTGGGTAAAAAGATAGCTGGGGTAATCCACCGCTTCGCCGATCAAGGTCGCGGCGAATCCCAGCGTGATGCCATGCAGCGTGCCGAAAACCAGACTGACGGCGGCGATGCCGGCCAGCAATCCGCTGGCGACCGGCAACAAACCCAGCGCCAGCACGCGCGCCGAACGGTAAACAGAAAACAGAATCGCGCACACCAGCAGCGCGGCCATCAAAGACAGCCGCCACGAATCGCGCTCGATAATGGCGCGTGACTGCGCCGCGAACACTCCCGGCCCGGTGAGCAAAAGCTGCATATCCGCGGAAGGCCGGCTTGCGGCAAACGCCTGCTTTACGTTTGCCAGCGCGCGGTTTTGCGCTTCGGCATCGAAACCGGGAGCCTGGGTCTCGGCTATCAACAGCGCTTTTTTTCCGTCACGCGAAAACCACACGCCGTGGCGCGCAGCGGGCATGTCGCCGGCAGGTGTGAGCAAGCGCAACAATTCTCCCGTGGGATCGCGCGCCAAAACGGGTTTAATCAGCGCGCCGGCGGGAGAACCCAGCAATTCCAGATCGTTTTGCAGCGCTGCGCGCAGGGATGGCGCGCTGAAATGCTGCGCGCTCACAGCCGGGCTCAGCACATAACGGTGGTGCAGCAAAAACTCGCGCGCCGCCGCCAGCGATTGCATATCGCCATTGCCGACCATGCTGAAAAAACCGCTTTCGCGCAGCGCTTGCGCCATGCCATGGCTTACTTGCGCGAGCGCGCGCGTATCTTCGCCGCTGACTGCGATCAGCATCAGCCTGGAAGTGGCGCCGCTTTTCAATTGTTCGACCAATAATTTCTGGCTGGGCGTGCTCGCGCGCGGCAGAAAAGCGGTGAGGTCGAAAGTGAGCGGCGCATGCCAAGCCAGCCCGGCGCACAGGCCAGACAGCAGCAGCCAGGCTGCAATGCGCGCGCTCAATGGCCGCTTTCGGTAATAATCATCACCGAACTGTCGCCGCCTGTTTCCAGGGTCTCCACCCGTTCGATGCGCTGAGCGCTGCCGCTCAAGCGTATGGATTGTACGTAGGCGCTCATCTGCTCGTCCACAGGCAGCAACGTCAGCCGCCACGACGCGCGGCTGCCCGCAAAATCGGTGCGGTAAAAACGCTGCAACTGCAGCAAATCGCCCGCGAGCGTGGCGCGTATGCTCTCGACGAATGCCCACGCCACAGGAT
>JBOIFQ010000259.1:0-5057 GCA_050741655.1 Burkholderiales bacterium
GAAAGCCGCCGTCGCAACCGCGTGGGACTTAATCAGAGGTTCCCTAAGCCCAATCGAGTTTTTGCAGCTGGCGCCGGGCCTTCTTGGTGGGGCGGCCTTTGAAGAGCCGCTGCGGCTGCGACTGCAATTGGGTTTTCAACTGCGCGCGGATTTTTTTACCCTCCGCGGTTTCCTCATACAGTCGCGCGGCTTCCGTCGCGCTACCACGGTGTAACGACAACTCGCGCACCACGATATGGTAGCGGTAAGGCCCTTGCCGGATTTCCAGCGCGTCTCCCGCATGCAGGGTTTTCGACGGTTTAACCCGCGCGCCATTCAATAGCACTTTGCCGCTTTCCACGGCGCGCGCCGCCAGCGCGCGGGTTTTGCAGAAACGCGCCGCCCACAGCCATTTGTCCAGGCGCAGCCTGGCGTCCGCTTCTGGCATCAGGTTTTCAGCGCCAGGGTCAGGCCGTCGGCCACCGGCAGCAGCGACAGCGTAATGCGCGCATCGTCATGCAGTTTTTCATTGAATGCACGCAACGCAATCGTATCGGTTTCGCGGTTATCGGCAGCGGCGACGTGCCCCGACCATAGCGTATTGTCTATCACCATCAAGCCGCCGCGCCGCAACAGCATGAGGCAGCGCTCGTAATACGCGGAATAATTTTCCTTGTCGGCGTCCAGGAAGGCAAAATCAAATGAGCCGGCCTGGTTTTCCTCAAGCAGCGCATCCAGAGTTTGCAGCGCCGGCGCGAGGCGCAAATCAATTTTTTGCGCGACCCCCGCTTCCCGCCAGTAGCGGCGCGCGATCTGCGTCCATTCCTCGCTCACATCGCAGGCGATGATTTTTCCGTGCGCGGGAAGCGCTGACGCAATACACAGCGAACTGTAGCCGGTGAAGACGCCGATTTCGATGCATTTTTCCGCGCCCATCAGTTTGGCGAGCAGCGCCATGAACTGGCCTTGTTCGGGCGCGATCTGCATGCGCGCCATGGGCAGCGCGGCGGTTTCGCGGCGCAGCTGGCTCAGGATTTGCGGTTCGCGCAGCGATACCGAAAGCAGATAGCCGTAAAGTTTCTCATCCAGGCGCAGAAATTTATTCATTGAATGTGACTGCTAATGCGCTTGCAGCGCGCGCGCCTGCGGAATTTTTTTCACATCCCAGTGCAGGATCGCCCATTCCCAGAAACTTTCGAGACTGGCCTTGGCCAGCCGCGGTGGCGGATTCTGTCCGAGAAAACGCAGCGCATGGTAGAGCCAGGACATCACCTGTCCCTCGGCCACCGCGGGCGAGTAGGTTTGCTTGCTGAGTTTCTTGCCGGAACTGTCGAGCGCCACCGGCAAGTGCAGATAAGCGGGCGTGGGCAGGCCCAGCAATTGCTGCAGATAAATCTGGCGCGGGGTCGAAGTCAGCAAATCCGCGCCGCGCACCACGTGCGTGATGCCTTGCTCCGCGTCATCCACCACCACCGCCAGCTGATAAGCGAACACCTGATCGGCGCGGTACAGCACGTAATCGCCGATTTCTTTTTCCAGAGATTGCCTGATGCCGCCTTGCAGGGCGTCGCCGAATTCGATCACGCGCCCTCCGGTGCGCACGCGCCAGGCGCGCGCCGGCTTGTCCGCGGGCAGCCCGTTGCGGCAGGTGCCGGGATAGACCGGACCGTCGGTGCCTTCCACCGCCGAATCGGAAATTTCGCGGCGGCTGCACGCGCACGGATAAATCAAACCCTGCTGCTGCAAGGTATGCAGCGCGGCGTGATAAGCATCGTGGCGCGTGCTTTGATAAACGATGGCGCCGTCCCAGCGCATGCCGCAGTTTTCCAGCGTGCGCAGGATGGCATCCGCCGCGCCCGGCTCCTCGCGCGGCGGGTCGAGATCTTCGATGCGCAGCAGCCATTCGCCCTGATGCGCCTTGGCTTCCAGATAGCTTCCCACCGCCGCTGCCAGCGAACCGAAATGCAGCGGCCCGGTGGGCGAAGGCGCGAAGCGGCCGCGATAGCGTGGTACGGAAGGCATAGGGGGCCCGGGAGCGTTAACCGTGCCCGGTGCGTGAGAGATCAGTGATTGCCGAGGCTAATTCTGGTGCAGCGGGAGCAGAGTGTCAATTCGCCCACACCAGAATCTCACCTTTGCCGCCGTTGCCCGCATCGCCCAGGTAGCGGCGCACGCGGGCGCGCGGCGCGAGCTGAGCGAATTTACTGTCGAGCGGCTGCCACGATTTAATCAGCAGCGGCAGATAATTGAGGTCGTGCACGCCGCAATCGTTGAAAGTCGCGGGCAAATCGGGGATGCCGGAGAGCAGCAGCGTGCCGCGCTGCATGCCGAAGCCGGCGAGTTTCCCGACTGTGCCCAGCACGGCAATAGTCCCGGCCAGCATGCGCGAAGCGCAATAATCGCCGGCATTGCCTTCGATCAACAGCGCGCCGCGCCGCATGTGATCGCCAGTGCGGTCTCCTGCATTGCCGCTGACGATGACTAAACCGCCTTTCATGCCATGGCGGTCGCCGGGCAGCGCGGCCGCGAGAAAATCGCCGGTGTTGCCGCGTATATGCAGTACGCCGCCGCTCATGCCGCTGGCGGCGAAAATGCCGGTGTTGCCGCGCACGCCGAGCGCCCCGTTTTTCATGCCCAGGCCCAGATACGCGCCGCAATCGCCTTCGACTTCGATGCTGCCGCTGCTCATGCCTTGTCCGATGCGATCGAATTTTTCGCAGGATTTTTTGAAAATGATGTTGCGCGCATCGCCGCCGCTTAACTCGAACAAATCCGTGACGCGAATTTTGCGATTCCCGCTGTGTAGTTCCAGCATATTTATTTCATTGATATTTTTGCTTAGCAGCAAATCGGGCGTGAGCGGCGACAAATCCACGCGCTGGCGCGGAATTTCCTTTAATGCAAATACCAAGGCGCTCATATCACCGATTTGGAAAACGAGTATTTGGTTTCGAGACCAGGCGCGAGCTTTGATCGAAGCGGAGTGTATATGGGAATACATGAGCATTCGAGCAAAGGAAGCAACGCAGTATCGGAACCAAAGACGAAGTTTTTGAAAGCGCTCATGCGAGAATCTCACGCAACTTGAAATGAAACTGCCCCAACTTGCCGCCATAATTGCCGGCCGAAATGCGGCGCACGCCGTTTTTGCCGCCGAGCTGGCACACCGCCTGCATGCCGGCGCGCATGGCGTGGCGTATGTCGGTGTCGCTTAGTCCGTCGATCACGATTTCCAATACCGCTTCGATGCCGCCGGACAATTCGGATCGGGTGATGCCGCGCAGCGTGGGACAGAACGCGTCGTTGGTCGAAGCCATGAGCGTTTTGTATTTTGATCCGACCTTGGAACCGGAACGCACGATGCCGCCGGGGAAAGGCATGATCACATTGGGCACTTTGCGCATCGCCTCGATGGCGGCTTCGCTTGCTTCCAAGGCTTGCGCCTGCGATTCGGCGAGAATCAGAAAATTGCCGCCGCCCACCGCTTTCATCATGCCGGTGGTTTCCTCGCACAAAAATTCGCCGTCCATCACCGGAATACGCCAATAGCGTTTGCCGTTGATGAGCTTCGATGATTGAAAACCGTCGCCGAAATAGCGCAGATTTTTTCCCAGCGGCAACGGTTCGCCGTCCGCGATTCCCGCGAACACTGCGCTGGTGGGCGAAGTCAGCACGCATTGGCCGACGCGCCGCTCCAGTTGTTTCGCCAGCTCCTTGGTGGACATGGCGAACAGCAGCACCGATGCGCCGGGGCGCCCGTCGGGCGTTTCCGCGGGTTCGAGCTTGCGCTCGATGCCGGCTTCGCAGCCGCAGGCGATGACCGAGGTGGCGAAGCCGGTCAGCGCGATGGCCGAATGGTAAGCCCATTTCAGATTATGCGCGGTGATGACGATGCGCGTCGCCTTCATGCCGAAGGCTTCGGCAAAAGTGTCGTCTATGGTTACGCCGTTGATAATCATAAGTCAGTGAGAAGTAAGGGGTGAGGAGTGAGGAGTAAAATCGCCACCCCTCACGCCTGACACCTCACGCCTTACAGCTTGCGACAGGCATGGGTCAAAAGCCGCGAGCCGCGGCCGCATTCGCGCATTTCGTCATCGCTGATTTTGAAATTGTCCATGCGCAGGGTGAGATAGCGCTCGAAATAAGGCTTGAGCTGTTTTTCAATGCCGTGGTCGAATTGCGGCTTCACCACATGCGTGTTGCCCCAGGTGACTTTGACGATTTTGCCGCTGCGCGCCACCACCTCGCCGTCCTTGAACACGTAATCGGGCGCGCTGAACATTTTTTCCCGGTCCGCGTCTTCGGTATAGACCGTGATGTCGGCGGCGGCACCCGCACCCAGATGTCCGCGCTCGGCCAGCCCCAGGGTTCGGGCCGGCGCGGCGCGCGTCATGATGGCGATTTCATACAGGGAATATTCGCGCGTCAGGCTGCCCAGCGCCGACAGCGCCACCGCGGCCGGATTAAGCTGCGCCAGTTTTTCATTGCGGAAAGTCTTGTCCATCAGCAAACGGATGAGATGCGGATAGCTGGTGAAGGGCGCGCCGTTGGGATGGTCGGTGGTGAGGAATATCCGCCACGGGTCGTCCACCAGCAGGAAAATTTCCAGCCCGATCGCCCATTGCAGCGCGTTGACAAAATTCTGGTCGCGGTATTTGAACGGCACCACGCCGCAACCGGCGTCGCACTCGATGTCCATGAAGACCCACTTCTTCGGGTCGGCTGAGCGGGTATTGACGAATTGGCGCATGCTGTCGCCCGAGGCCGTGCAGGTCTGGCCGAACATCACCTGGCCGACGTCGATCGAGACGTTCTTGTTGGCGTTGACCGCTTCCGCCACGCGCGCTGCGCCGGACGAAAACTTCATGTCGCCTTCGACGTCGTAGCTGTGGAACTGGATGTGCGTCAGGTGGATCGGCAGTCCATTGGCGCCGTTGATCGTCCTTAGCGTCGTCTCGACCCCACCGGGGACGCCGAGGTTGCAGCCATGAATGTGGATCGGATGTGTGACGCCTAGCTCTTTCACGCCGCGCGCCAGATTGAGAATGATGTCGCGGGGCGAAACGTCGTAGAAAACG
>JBOIFQ010000260.1:0-2306 GCA_050741655.1 Burkholderiales bacterium
ATGTCGGATTGCTCGGCGTGCGCGAGTTCGGCGATGGCGCGCACCGCGGCCAGTTTCATTTCCTCGTTGATGGTGGTAGCGCCCACGTCGAGCGCGCCGCGGAAAATAAACGGGAAACACAGCACATTGTTGACCTGGTTCGGGTAATCGGAGCGGCCGGTGGCGATGATGGCATCGGGGCGCGCCATCTTGGCGGCTTCGGGACGGATTTCCGGTTCCGGATTGGCGAGCGCCAGAATCAGCGGCTGGCGCGCCATTTTTTCCACCATTTCCGGCTTCAGCACGCCGGGGCCGGACAGCCCGAGAAAAATATCCGCGCCGTCCATGACTGCGGCCAGCGTGCGCGCCGAAGTTTTCACCGCGTAGCGCGCCTTGTTGGCATCCATCGCCTCGGCGCGTCCTTGATACACCACGCCCTTGGTATCGGTGGCGATGATATTTTCCTTGCGCAAACCCAAACTCACCAAAAGATCTAGGCAAGCCAGCGCCGCCGCGCCGGCGCCGGAACACACCAGTTTCACCTGGGCGATGTCCTTGCCCACCACGCGCAGGCCGTTCAGCACCGCCGCGCCGACAATGATGGCGGTGCCGTGCTGATCATCGTGAAATACCGGGATTTTGAGGCGGCTTCTGAGTTTGCGCTCGACTTCAAAACATTCCGGCGCCTTGATGTCTTCCAGATTGATGCCGCCGAAAGTCGGCTCCAGGCTGGCGATGATGTCCACCAGCTTGTCCGGATCCTGTTCGTTGATTTCAATGTCGAACACATTGATGCCGGCGAATTTCTTGAACAACACGCCTTTGCCTTCCATCACCGGTTTCGCCGCCAGCGCTCCGATGGAACCCAGCCCCAGCACCGCGCTGCCATTGGTGATCACCGCCACCAGGTTACCGCGGCCGGTGTAATGGAACACCGCCGCCGGGTCGTCGGCGATTTCGAGACAGGGCGCCGCCACGCCGGGCGAATACGCCAGCGCCAGATCGGCTTGCGTGGCGAGCGGCTTGGTGGCGACGACTTCGGTTTTTCCGGGAACAGGGAAACGGTGGTAGTGCAGCGCGCTTTCAGTCAGCTTATCGGACATTTTTATTCAAGAAATAAAGTGGTGCCGGCAAAAGGATTCGAACCCTCGACCGTCGCATTACAAATGCGCTGCTCTACCAACTGAGCTATGCCGGCATGAGCTTGATTATATTGCCTGCTCCAGGCAATGAACAGTAAACCCGCCGGTTTTATTTGACGATCTGCAGGCGCGGCTTGCCGCTGGGGGCGGCAGGCGCGGGGTTTTCTCCATCGTCCGCTTTGGGCTCGGCCGTGACCGGTTCATCGTTGAAGAACAAGCCCTGGCCGTTTTCCTTGGCGAAAATGCCGCCCACCGCGTCCAGCGGAACGGAAAGCTCGCGCGACACGCCGTCGAAGCGCGCGGAAAACTGAATGAGGTCGTTGCCCAGGGTCAGATTGCGCGTCGCGTCTTCGCTGATGTTGAGGATGATTTCGCCGTTTTTTACGTATTCCATCGGCACCCGCGTGTGCTCGTTCACTTTCACCGTCAGGTACGGCGTGAACCCGCTGTCGGCGCACCACTCGTACAGCGCGCGAATCAGGTACGGTTTGCTGGAAATATTTTTCATTTGCGCATCGCTCTTTCGGCCGCCGTCATGGCATCGATAAATGCCGGGCGGCTGAACAGGCGTTCGGCATATTTCATCAGCGGCGCCGCCGGCTTGCCCATTTCAATGCGGTAGTAATCCAGCCGCCACAACAGCGGCGCGATCGCCACGTCGAGCATGGAAAATTCGTCGCCCAGCATGAATTTCTGCTTGGCGAACACCGGCGCGATCTGGGTGAGGTTGTCGCGGATCACCGCGCGCCCTTTGTCGGCGGTTTTTTGATTGCCGTGCTCGACGTTTTCGATCTGCGAGAACAACTCGATTTCAAAGCGGAACAGGAACAGCCGCGCGCGCGCGCGCATCACCGGGTCGGCCGGCATCAGTTGCGGGTGGGGAAACCGGTCGTCAATGTATTCGTTGATGATGTTGGCTTCGTACAGAATCAGGTCGCGCTCCACCAGCACCGGCACCCGGTTGTAGGGGTTCATCACCGCCAGGTCTTCCGGCATGTTGTAGAGATCCACATCCACGATCTGAAAATCCATGCCTTTCTCGAACAGCACGATGCGGCAGCGATGGCTGAACAGGCAGGTGGTTCCCGAATACAAGGTCATCATGGCTGTGCGCCCGTAATGGGTTGGTTACCGCGCTTAATGCACGTCTTTCCAGAATTCTTTTTTCAACGCATAGGTGAGGAC
>JBOIFQ010000261.1:0-2538 GCA_050741655.1 Burkholderiales bacterium
GGGCAAGGCGCCGGGATTAAAAGGCATGGAGAAAGCCACCATCATCAAGCATCCCGATGTGCGCCGCATGCTGATGAGCATGAAAGCGCAAACCGAAGCCATGCGCGCGCTGGCGTATTTCACGGCCGGCGTGATGGATCATGCCAACCGCCATCCCGATAAAAATGAGCGCGCCCACTATCAAGCCATGCTGGATTTGCTGATTCCGGTGGTGAAAGGCTGGAGCACCGAGCAGGCGATCGAAATTGCTTCCACCGGCATTCAGGTGCATGGCGGCATGGGTTTCATCGAGGAAACCGGCGCCGCGCAGCATTTGCGCGACGCGCGCATCACCACCATTTACGAAGGCACCACCGGCATCCAGGCCGGAGATTTGATCGGGCGCAAAGTGGGGCGCGAGAACGGCGTCACGGCGCGTGCGCTGATCGCCCAAATGAAAAGCATCCAGCCTCAGCTTGCCGCCGCTGCGGGAGAGGATTTCGCCGCTATCGCCAAATCTTATTCCTCCGCGGTGGACGCGCTCTCGCAGGCGACGGATTGGCTGGTGGCCATCTATCCCAAGGACATGCAGGCCGCGGCCGCCATTTCGGTGCCGTATCTCAAACTCATGGGCACCACGTGCGGCGGCTGGCAAATGACGCGCGCCGCGCTGGCGGCTCAACATAAACTCGCAACCGGTGCAGGCGACGCGTCATTTTATAAAGCCAAAATCATCACCGCGCGTTTCTACGCCGAGCATATTCTGTCGCTCGCCCTGTCGTTGCGCGACACCGTGATCCACGGCGCGGGCGCAGTGATGGCGCTGGAAGAAAGCCAGTTCTAGCTCTGCGCCGCGGCGTTGACAAGTTCGCGAAATCGGCGCAGCATTCAAACAGTCGTTTGAATCCGGTTTTTATTCTGGATTCGTTCTAAGTATTCCCGTTTGCGGCATTACAAACAAAATACTGTTTATCATAAACAAGTGGCTCGATAAATCGTGAAGCTGCATGCCATAAACAACCGGCAGGACGGCACCCAGGAACGCATCCTCGACGCGGCCGAAAAACTCTTCATGAAGCGCGGCTTCGTCACCACCTCCATGCGCATGATCACCGCCCAGGCGCAAGTCAATCTCTCCGCCGTCAATTATCATTTCGGCTCCAAGGAAGAACTCATCAAGGAAATTTTTGCGCGCCGCCTGGGGCCGCTCAATCGCGAGCGCATCGCGCACCTGGATGATCTGGAAAAAAACGCGGCGGGAAAACCCCTGCGCGTGGAAAAAATTCTCGAAGCCTATGTCGCATCCGCGCTGCACATGGGAGGGAATCCGCTTCAAGGTGGCGCGGTTTTTTTGCGGCTGCTGGGGCGGGCGTTCTCCGAGCCGCCGGAAACCATCAAAACTTTTCTGCCGCAGCAATACCGCGCGGTGGTGCAGCGTTTCAAGACGGCGTTCGCGCGCGCGCTGCCGCATCTGCCGGAACAGGAACTGGTGTGGCGCATGCATTTCATGTTCGGCGCGGTGGCCTACACCCTGGCCGGCAACGATGCGCTGCAACTGATTTGCAACTATGTTCTGGATGACGCCCAAAGCGCGCAAGCCATCACGCGGCATCTGCTGCCGTTCCTGGTGGCGGGTTTGAACGCGCCGCTGCCGCATTTGCGAGTGGTCAGAAAAACCGAGCGGCTGCGAAGCCACGCTTGAAACACCCGGGCTTAGCGCCTGGGTAACGATAAGGAGCGATCATCATGACGACTTTATTCTGGATACTCGCCAGCGCGGCAGCAGTCTGGGCGCTGGCTTACCATCGCGCCGCCGGCTGGGTGTGGAGCGTGGGCGCTCTGGTTCTGGCGGTAGCTACTCTGGGCGCGGCGCCGTTTTTGAGCGTGCTGTTGTGGATTGCATTCGCGCTTTCGGTGGCACTCAATATTCCTGTTTTCCGTCTCGAGTTTGTCAGCGCGCCGCTGCTGCAATGGTTCAGGAAAGTCTTGCCGCAAGTATCGCAGACCGAACAGGAAGCGCTGGATGCGGGTACGGTGTGGTGGGACGGCGATTTGTTCAGCGGCAAACCGGACTGGAAAAAACTGCTGGCGGTGAAGAAGCCGCAACTCACGCCGGAAGAACAGGCGTTTCTCGACGGCCCGGTGGAGCAGCTGTGCGCTCTGCTCGACGAATGGAAAATTTCACATGAGCTTTACGACCTGCCGCCGCAAGTCTGGCAATTCATCAAGGAGCAGGGTTTCCTCGGCATGATCATCCCCAAGCAATACGGCGGCAAGGGTTTTTCCGCGCTCATGCATTCGGCGGTGATCACCAAACTCTCCTCGCGCAGCAGCACCGGTACCGTGACGGTGATGGTGCCCAATTCATTGGGGCCGGCGGAACTGCTATTGCATTACGGCACCGAGACGCAGAAAAATTATTATCTGCCGCGCCTGGCCAAAGGTCTGGAAATCCCGTGTTTCGCGCTCACCGGGCCGGACGCCGGATCGGACGCCGGCTCGATTCCCGATCACGGCATCGTCTGCCGCGGCCAATTCCAGGGCAACGAAGTCCTGGGT
>JBOIFQ010000262.1:0-5435 GCA_050741655.1 Burkholderiales bacterium
GCGTTGCGGGGGCATGCGTATTTTCTCCAGCAAACGCCAAAATGCATAGGGCCTGGGTT
Source organism: Burkholderiales bacterium (assembly GCA_050741655.1). Classification (GTDB taxonomy): domain Bacteria; phylum Pseudomonadota; class Gammaproteobacteria; order Burkholderiales; family JAHFRG01; genus JAHFRG01. Next base: position 60 of record JBOIFQ010000262.1, read on the forward strand.
TGGGCTGGTAGCGCGCTTTTTCGATGGAAAACACATTATGGAACAAATGCCCGATTTTCATGGCTTTCAGCACCGCCGCCGCATAATGCGCCGGCGAATTGGAAAAAACCACTTTTTTCCCCGGCAACGTTTTCAGCATTTTGCGCAATCCCGGCTGAACCAGCAACATGCGCTCGAGTTTGGGGAATTGGTGCGTATGCTGCAGAAAATGCCGCGGGTCGGTGGCGTGATGGCGCAGCAGACCCTGAATCGTCGCGCCGTACTTGCGCCAATAATGCTGGCGCAGGGCATCGGCTGCGGTTTCGTTCAGGCCGAGATGCGTTTGCAGATACGCCGTCATGGCGCGATTAAGGTGCGGGAATATATGCGGGTTGGCGTTGTGCAGGGTGTTGTCGAGATCAAACACCCAAACCAAGTGGCGCGGCATCCGCGGCTTAATATGTACCAGAACGTATCAGCGTACCCACACCCTCATCGGTGAGAATTTCCAGCAGCAGCGCATGCTCCACCCGGCCATCTATGATATGGCAAGTCTTGACGCCGTTGCGCACCGCTTCCAGCGCGCAGTTGATTTTGGGCAGCATGCCGCCGGAAATCGTGCCATCGTCAATCAAGCCCTTGACCTTGGCGGCGTTAAGCCCGGTCAGCACATTGCCTTTTTTGTCCAGCACACCCGCGGTATTGGTGAGCAGCACCAGTTTTTCCGCTTTCAGGGTTTCGGCGATTTTGCCCGCCACCAGATCGGCATTGATATTGTAGGACTCGCCTTTCTCGCCCACGCCGATGGGCGCGATCACCGGGATGAAATCCTGGCTGTCGAGCAACGCCACGATCTGCGGGTCCACTCCCACCACTTCGCCGACGTGGCCGACATCCAGCCATTCCTCCTGGTTCGCGCTGCTTTTCAGTTTCAATTTGCGGGCGCGGATGAAATCGCCGTCCTTGCCGGTAATGCCTATCGCCTTGCCGCCGTGCTGGTTGATCAGACTCACGATCTGTTTGTTGACCTGGCCGCCCAGCACCATTTCCACCACATCCATGGTTTCCCGGTCGGTGACGCGCATGCCCTGCACGAATTCGCTTTGCTTGCCGACGCGCTTGAGCAAATCATTGATATGCGGCCCGCCGCCGTGCACCACCACCGGATTGATGCCGACCAGCTTCAACAGCACCACGTCGTGCGCGAAGCTGTGCTTGAGGGTTTCCTCGGTCATGGCGTTGCCGCCGTACTTGATGACGATGGTCTTGCCGTGGAAGCGCTGAATATACGGCAGCGCTTCGGCGAGAATGCCGGCTTTCTGAGCCGCGGTGATCGGGTTCAGGGACATTATTTTCGGTCCGGGATGCAAAGTGCGCTATTTTACACGCTGCACCCCGAAAACGAAAAAGGCGGCGCTTCAGTGAGGAAGGCCGCCTTTTTGTGCGCCCGACGCGTTACTGGATGGTCAGCCGCTTGGCGGAAGCCTGCGCTTTCTTGGGCAGCTTCAGTTCCAGCACGCCGTCGGTGTATTTCGCCTGCGCCGCGCTTTCGTCCACATCTTGCAACAGGGCAAAGCTGCGCGCGAATTTGCCGTAATAGCGCTCGCTGCGCAGCACTTGCGCGCCGTTCTTTTCCTCATGCTCTTTCTTCACCTCGGCGCTGATGGATACCTGGTTGCCGTCGATGGACACATTGATGTCATCCTTCTTCACTCCCGGCAGTTCGGCCGCCACGGTGTAGGCGTTTTCATCTTCGCTCACATCCACTTTCAATTGCAATTGCGACGGCGCATCAAAACTCACCGGCCGCACGAAAAAACCTTTCAACAGGTCACCGAATACATCGTCGAACGGGTCATAACGGGTAATATTTACCATAATCGAACACCTCCAGTTTAAACGTTACGCGGCGCGCCGCGCGCCGCCTTACCCCCTATATAGGTCGCATTCCGGAGTTTTCAAGTGGCCGGAAACCCGGCGCAACTTGAGCCCAGGGGTTTCACTCTTGTGTTTTCAGTCGGAAACGGCTAAATTAGTTCACCTTTCCCAATACCTACCGCTGCCGGCCGATCGTGAACCAGCCCGCCCAATCCAATCCGCTTGCTACCGACACGCTCGAGGAATACCGTCCGTATCTTATTCGCTACGCCCTGCTGCAACTGCGCGACAATACTCTGGCCGAGGACGCGGTGCAGGAAACACTGCTGGCGGCGCTGGAAAGCCGCTCCGGATTTTCCGGGAGATCTTCGATCAAAACCTGGCTGACCGGCATCCTCAAGCATAAAATCATCGATCTTTTCCGCAAGCAGACCAAAGAAGCGTCGCAGGTGAGCCTGGATGCGGAAAGCGCCGAAGGCGAAAACGATTTTGACGTGTTGTTCAACGCCAATGGCGCCTGGAGCGCGCCGCCGCAGGATTGGGCCAATCCGGTGAAAAGCCTGGAGAACAAAAAATTCTGGGAAGTTTTCGAAACCTGCGCGAAACTGATGCCCATCAACACCGCGCGCGCTTTCATGATGCGCGAATTCATGGGTTTGAGCACCGATGAAATCTGTAAGGACTTGCAAATCTCGGCGACCAACTGCTGGGTAATGCTGTACCGCGCACGCATGAGCTTGAGGCTGTGCCTCGAGCACAATTGGTTCGGCGCCAGTGTCAGGGAAAAATAATGCTGCCTTGCAAGGAAGTGACCAAACTGGTATCTCAATCCCTGGACCGCAGAATCGGCCTGATGGAACGGATACGCTTGCAGTTGCATTTCAGGATTTGCGAGGGTTGCCGGCGCTTCCGCCAGCAAATGAGCTTCATCCATCTCGCCTGCCAGCGCTACCTGGGCGATTGAATTATTCAGCCCGCTACGCATCCAACCGCATACAGAACGCGTATTGGGAGTAAACGTTTCAAGCCTTAAAATGTTTTTGCTGCAGATATCCCAAATGGGCGTGATTTTTAAAACACTTTTAATTATTGGAGAACGTCATGAACAAAACAGCTTTAACTCTTGCCCTGGGTAGTGCTTTCGCTGCTTCCCTGGCTATGGCCCCCGTGGCCAAGGCGGCTGGCAACCCTTTCGCCATGGACACGCTGAACAGCGGCTATCAGGTCGCCGGCGATGACAAGAAAGCCGACGGCAAATGCGGCGAAGGCAAATGCGGCGCCAGCAAAACCGGCGAAACCAAAGCCGGCAGCGACGTTGGCAAGAATGTCAGCGAAAAGAAAGCCGACGGCAAATGCGGCGAAGGCAAGTGCGGCGCCAGCAAAACCGGCGAGAAAAAAGCCGACAACAAGTGAGCTGAAGGCAAGTGCAGCATCAGCAAGAAATAAGCTGCCTCTAAGCTTTTAATGAATATACCCGCTGGTGCGGGACTGGGCCTTAGGCGCGAGCTGATCGCCGCGCTTAAGGCCTTTGTGCCTCCGGCCATCCGGTTTTTCGAAATCGCTCCGGAAAACTGGCTGGAAATCGGCGGCTCCTCGCAACGCGACCTGCGTTATTTCACCGAACGCTATCCTTTTGCCTGTCATGGGTTGTCGCTGTCGCTGGGCGGACCGCTGCCGCTGGATGAATTATTCCTGAAGCGCGTCAAGATTTTCCTGCGCCAGCATCGCATCAGGCTCTACACCGAGCACTTGAGCTATTGCAGCGACGACGGGCATCTTTACGACCTGCTGCCAATCCCGTTCACGCTAGAAGCGGTGCGTTACGTGGCGCGACGCATTCGCCGCACGCAGGATCTGCTGGAGCAGAAAATCGCGGTGGAAAACGCTTCGTTTTACGTCGCGCCTGTCATCAACGAAATGACCGAACTGGAATTCATCAAGGCGGTGCTGATTGAGGCCGATTGCCTGCTGCACCTGGATGTCAACAACGTTTACGTCAACAGCGTCAATCATCGCTACGACGCGCTGCAATTCATCCAGGCGCTGCCGGCGGAGCGCATCGTATATATGCACATCGCCGGCCATTACCGCGAAGCGCAAGACCTGCTGGTGGATACGCACGGCGCGGAAGTGATTGACCCGGTGTGGTCGCTGCTCGATAAAACCTATCAAACCCTGGGCGTGCGCCCGACGCTGCTCGAGCGCGACTTTAATATTCCACCGCTGAAAGAACTCGCGGACGAAGTGAAACACATCGCCGCGCTGCAGGCAAAATGGGGGAAGAAACATGCGCGCGCGGCCTGAGCTTCCGGCTTTCCAGCAATACCAGTTCCAGTTTACGCAGCATATCCGCGATCCCAGGCGCAATCCGCGCCCGGCGGGGGCGCCGGCGCGGCGCATGAAAATCTATACCGATCTGCTTTACCACAACCTCGAAAGTTTTTTGCTGGCGTGTTTTCCGGTCACGCGAAAAATCATGGGGGCGCGCAAATGGGCAAAACTCGTGCGCGAGTTTTTCACCCACCACCGCTGCCAGACGCCTTTGTTCAGGCAGATTCCCGAAGAATTTGTAAAATATTTGCAGCAACGCGACACACGCAAGGAAGACCCGCCTTATCTTATTTATCTCGCGCATTACGAATGGGTGGAGCTGGCACTGGATGTCTCCAACCAGGAAATAGACCCCTGTAAAATCAATCCCGCCGGCGATTTGCTGAAAGGCCGGCCCGCGTTGAACCCGGTACTGCTCCTGCTGCATTACCCTTATGCGGTACATCGCATCGGCCCGCAACATCGCCCGCGCAAACCAGAACCGGTTGATTTGCTGGTGTTTCGCAATCTGCAAGATAAAGTGCGCTTCATCGTGCTGAATCCCGTGAGCGCGCGTTTGCTGCAAATACTGCAAGATGGTCGCAGAAGCGGCAAGCGCGCATTGGAGCAAATTGTGAAGGAAACACGGCACACCGATCCCGAGGCCGTCATGGCCGGCGGCCGGGAAATTCTGGAAAACCTGCGCCGCGAACAGGCTGTGCTAGGCGCCTGGACATAACCCCCGCATTAAGGGGCGGTATTGCGCACTGTGGCCTGTACTTCGATAATTTTTTTATCTCCTCCGGCACGTTGCAGAATGAGACGCAGCGGCACCTTGTCGCCGTCCGTCAGCGGTTTCTTCAAATCCAGCAGCATCAGATGCAATCCGCCCGGTTCGAGCGTTACGGTTTTATTTCCAGGCAAATCGAGTATATCCAGTTGCCGCATCTGCATCACGCCGTTATTCATGCTCATGGAATGGATTTCCACGTTACCCGCCAGCGGGCTGGACGCGGCGATGAGCTTGGCTGGCACGTTGCTGGTGATTTGCAGATAAGCCCCAGCCACTCTCTGGCCGGGCGCGGTGGTGCGCACCCAGGCGGCGCTCACTTTGACTTCATCGGCGGCAAAAACTGTCGTGGCCGCCCAACACCAAAGGGTGGCGCAGACGAATTTCAGCAGATTTTTTTTCATGGAACTGCTGTCGCT
>JBOIFQ010000263.1:0-8040 GCA_050741655.1 Burkholderiales bacterium
GTTCGTTGACGAGTTCGGCTGGAATGGTGGTGACGAAACTGGTGCCGACCTTGCGCAGCGCGACTTTGGACATGGTTATTCTCCATATATATGATGATATACGTCATGATAATGCCGTCCGTGCGGCATGTCAAAATCGGGAAAGATCGGGAGCAGAAGGGGTTTAGCTTTTATCCGGCAATTCGTAGCCGGAGATTTCCAGGCCAAAGCCGGCCATGCTCGGCATTTTGCGCGGCGCGGCGAGCAGCCGCATTTTACCGACCTTGAGGTCCTTCAGAATCTGCATGCCGATGCCGTAGTTGCGCAGATCGGCGCGGGCGGTTTTTTTGTCCGCCACGCTCGGCTGCACGCGTGCCAGCAGTTCGTCGGCGGATTCGGGCCGGTGCAACAGCAGAATCACGCCGCTTTTGGCGGCGCTGATTTTTTTGAGCGCATCGTGAATGCTCCAGCTATGCCCGCCGCCGCCGGTATCGAGCCAATCCATGACCGACAGCGGTTCGTGCACGCGCACCAGCGTTTCCGCGCCGGGCGCGATCTCGCCTTTCACCAGCGCCAGATGCGTGGCGTGCGCGGTCTTGTCACGATAAGCGATCAGCTTGAATTTGCCGTGCACCGTATCCACCATACGCTCCGCCGCGCGCATCACCAGCGATTCGGTGCGGCTGCGATAATGAATGAGATCGGCGATGGTGCCGATTTTCAATTGATGCTGTTGCGCGAACGCCAGCAAATCCGGCAAGCGCGCCATTTCGCCGCTGTCTTTCAAGACCTCGCAAATCACCGCCGCCGGAGTCAATCCCGCGAGTTGCGCCAGATCGCAGCCGGCTTCGGTATGTCCCGCGCGCGCCAGCACCCCGCCCGGCTGCGCCATGAGCGGAAACACATGTCCCGGCTGCACGATGTCTTCCGGTTTCGCGTCTTTTTTCACCGCTGTCTGGATGGTGCGCGCACGGTCGGCGGCGGAAATGCCGGTGGTCACGCCTACACGCGCTTCTATCGAAGCGGTAAAATTGGTGCCAAGCTGCGAGCGATTCTGCACCACCATCAGCGGCAGATTCAACTGCCGGCAGCGCTCTTCGGTCAGCGTCAGGCAAATCAGCCCGCGCCCGTGCTTGGCCATGAAGTTGACGGCTTCGGGCGTGGCGAATTCCGCCGCCAGCAGCAGATCGCCTTCGTTCTCGCGCTCTTCCTCGTCAACCAGTATCACCATGCGTCCGGCGCGCACGTCGGCGATAAGATCCTGTATGGGAAAAATCGTGCTCATTTGTGTTTTGTTCTAAGCAGCTGCGCGGCGTAGCGCGCCATCATGTCCGCTTCTAGATTTACTCGCACGCCACGCTTCAGGTTTTTCAAATTAGTCACGCTCAAAGTATGCGGAATCAGGTTCACGGAAAATTCGCTGCTCTTCACCGCATTCACCGTCAAGCTCACACCGTTGACGGCTATCGAACCTTTGCGCGCGATGTATTTCACCAGACCGCGCGGCGCTTTAATCGCCAGCAGAGTGCATGCGCCGGCTTTTTCAAATTTCGTTACCTCGCCCGCGCCATCCACATGGCCGCTCACCAGATGGCCGTTAAGGCGCCCGGAGAGCCGCAACGCTTTTTCCAGATTGACTCTGCTGTTTTGCGCAAAGCCGGAAGTGCAGTTCAAAGTTTCCCGCGACACATCCACTTCGAACGCGCCTGATTTCAGCGCCACCACCGTCAGGCACACTCCGTTCACCGCGATGCTGTCGCCGGGTTTAACATCGCGCAAATCCAATTCATTAGCGGCAATCACCACATGCGTGCCATTTTTCATGGGCACGACGCGGCTGATTTCGCCCACCGCCTCGATGATTCCGCTAAACACGGTTGCTTCCGATTTTAAGATACAGCGGCCATTGTATGCGCCGCGTGCTTTGCGGGGAACCCCACGCCGCTTCCAGTTCCTCGCTGATCAGTGCGCGCGGATCTTGTCCCTGGTCTTTGAGGTAGCGCTGCGTCGCCGACCAGGTGCCCAGATAACCCTGCAATTGCGCCAGATTCCATTCTGCTTCCATTCTGAAGCGCGGCGCCTTGATTTCCGCGAACGGAAAAGCCAGATTGTCATAACCGGTTTCAACATGCACGCGCTCGTGCGGCCAGTAGCGCCCGATGATGTCGCGGTAAAAACGCATCACGACGGCATCGATGCGTGGCGTCGCGCGGAACAGGTTATAGCACCAGGCTGCCAGCACGCCATCCGCTTTTAGCACGCGCCGCGTCTCGGCATAAAACTTCGGCAAATCCAGCCAGTGCAGCGCCTGCGCCACGGTGGCCAAATCCACACTGCCCGTCTCGAACTGTGTGGTTTCCGCCGCTTCCACCAGATAGATCACTGTGGGATAACGCAGTGCGTTCCCGATCTGCGCGCAGCTGGCGTCGCTGCCGATGACGCGCGCAAAATGCGGCGCCAGACTCACCGCCACCTGACCGTTGCCGGTGGCCGCGTCCCACGCCAGTTCGCGCGCCGGCGCCAGCCTGGCCAGATAATCGAACAACGCGGCGGGATAATGCGGCCGGAATTGCGCATAATCCGCGGCATGGCCGGAGAAATGATCCTTGAATTCGCTCACGGTACAAAACGCGCGCTCACGCGCAGGTCTTCGCCCACTTTGCGCATATCATGAATTAAGAGCTGGCGTTTCCCGGCAAGATCGCTCAGTTCCGGCAGATTGAACATGCCGCGCGCGTTATCGCCGATGAGATGCGGCGCGAGATAAATCAGCAACTCATCCACCAACCCGGCTTTGAGCAGCGAGCCGTTGAGTTTGAAACCGCCTTCGACCAGTATTTCGTTGATTTCCTGTTTGGCCAACTCCTGCATCATCAGCGCCAGCTCGACTTTTCCCCCGGTATTGGGAAGTGCAATCACGCGCACGCCCTGTTCGCGCAAGCGGGCCGCTCTCTTCTCATCATCAAGCGCGCAGAAAATCAGGACCTTCCCGCCTTGCAGAATTCTGGCGGCAGGCGAAATTTCCAGCCGGCTGTCCACCACCACGCGCAGCGGCTGTCTGGAGGTTTGCACCTGCCGCACATTCAATCGCGGATCATCCTCTCTCACGGTGCCGATTCCGGTCAGCACCGCGCACGAGCGCGCGCGCCAGTGATGTCCGTCGCGGCGCGCGGCTTCGCCGGTCATCCACTGGCTGCTGCCGTTGTTGAGCGCGGTCTTGCCATCCAGGCTGGCGGCGATTTTCAGGCGCACCCACGGGCGCAGGCGCGTCATGCGCGAGATAAAACCGATATTGAGTTCGCGCACTTCATTTTCCAAGAGGCCGCATTCCACTGAAATTCCCGCCGCCCTGAGTTGCGCTATGCCATTGCCATTAACGCGCGGATTGGGATCCTGCATTGCGCACACCACGCGCGCCACACCGGCCTCGATCAGCGCCTCGGTGCAAGGCCCAGTGCGCCCCTGATGACTGCAAGGTTCGAGTGTTACATAGCATGTCAATTTATAATTGTTTTCTTTACATGCGGCGAGCGCGAGAATTTCCGCGTGCGGCTGGCCTGCTTGCTGATGCCAGCCTTCGCCCACGATTTTTCCTTCGCGTACCAGCACGCAACCCACGCGCGGATTGGGACTGGTGGTGTATAAACCTTTTTCGGCCAGGCGCAGCGCGTGCGCCATGAATTGATGATCGGCGGTGGAGAACATGCTAAAAACTATACCCTACTTCAGACAAAAACCTTTAGCCACGGAGAACACGGAGATCACAGAGAAAACCATTACTGGTTAAACTAATATTGAGAAATTATGCTTTACCGGTCGTTTAGCTCTTCTCTTTTTACACTAAAAACATTAAACCACGAAGAGCACGGCATCACAGAGAAAAAACAAAATAGGTAACCCAGACTTTCGAAATTATGCTTTACCTCTGTGCTCTCTGTGTTCTCTGTAGCTAGCTTTTCAAAGATTTACGCTTTACCGGTTTTTGCACTTCCTCGATGGCGTCGCGGAAATCCTCGACATCCTGAAAACTGCGGTACACCGAAGCGAAGCGGATGTAGGCGACCTTGTCCATTTTGTAGAGCTCCTTCATCACCATTTCGCCGATCAGCCGCGACGGCACTTCGCGCTCGCCCAGACTCAGAAGTTTTTGCGTGATGTGGTCCAGCGCTTCGTCCACGCGCTCGGCCGCGACCGGGCGCTTGTGCAGCGCGCGCATGAAGCCGGTATGCACGCGTGCGCGGTCGAATTCGGTGCGCGTGCCGTTGTGCTTGATGATTTGCGGCATGCGCAGTTCCACGGTTTCATAAGTAGTAAAACGCTTGGTGCAGGACAGGCAGCGCCGGCGCCGGCGCACGCTGCCGCCCTCTTCGCTCACGCGCGAATCCACCACCTGTGTGTCTTGCGCGCTGCAGAAGGGGCATTTCATATCGAACGCCGTGAGGGGTGAGGGGTGAAAGGTGAGGAGATAAAATCAGAATGGCTTTTACACCTCACTCCTGACTCCTTACCCCTTACTTCCCGTACACCGGGAATCTGGCGCACATCTTTTTCACCGCGCCTGCCACGCGCTGCGTGACTTTCTCGTCATGCGGCGCTTCCAGCACATCGGCAATCAGATTCGACAACTGCGTGGCTTCGGCGGCGCGGAAGCCGCGCGTGGTCATGGCCGGGCTGCCGATGCGGATGCCGCTGGTGACGAAAGGTTTTTCCGGATCGTTGGGAATGGCATTTTTGTTGACCGTGATATGCGCGCGTCCCAGCGCGGCTTCGGCGTCCTTGCCGGTGATTTTCTTGGCGCGCAGATCCACCAGGAACAAATGGCTGTCGGTGCGCCCGGACACGATACGCAAGCCGCGCTTTTGCAAGGCTTTGGTCATCATTTGCGCGTTCTTGATCACCTGTTTCTGATAACTCTTGAATTCCTTGCCCATCGCTTCCTTGAACGCAACGGCTTTGGCGGCGATCACGTGCATCAGCGGCCCGCCCTGCAGACCGGGGAAAATGATGGAGTTGATGGCCTTGGCATGTTCTTCCGAACTGCACAGCACGATGCCGCCGCGCGGACCGCGCAGAGTTTTGTGGGTGGTGCTGGTGACGAAATGCGCGATGCCGACCGGGCTCGGGTACAAGCCGGCGGCGATCAAACCCGCGTAATGCGCCATGTCCACGAACAGCAGCGCGCCCACCGAGTCGGCGATGGCGCGAAAGCGTTTCCAGTCAATCACCAGCGCGTAAGCGGAAGCGCCGGCCACGATCATTTTCGGCTGGTGTTCGCGGGCCAAGCGCTCTACTTGGTCGTAATCGATTTCCTCGGTCTGCGTATTGAGTCCGTAAGTCACGGCCTTGAATAATTTTCCGCTCAGGTTCACCGCGGCGCCGTGGGTCAGATGCCCGCCGTGCGCGAGCGACATGCCCAGAATAGTGTCGCCGGGCTTCAGCATCGAGAAATAAACCGCCTGGTTGGCCTGCGAGCCGGAATGCGCCTGCACATTGGCGTAGGGGACGTTGAACAGCGCTTTCACGCGGTCTATCGCCAATTGCTCGGCGATGTCCACGTATTCGCAGCCGCCGTAATAGCGCTTGCCCGGATAGCCTTCGGCGTATTTATTGGTGAGCACCGAGCCTTGCGCCTGCAACACCGCGGGACTGGTATAATTTTCCGAGGCGATGAGCTCGATGTGATCTTCCTGGCGCTGGTTTTCGGCGCGGATCGCCTGCCACAGTTCCGGGTCGGTTTTGGCCAGGGTGTTTTTTGCTGAAAAAGACATGATGGTTCCGTAGTTTGGGTTGGGAGGATAAAGATTTGATTTTACCACGCTGGATTGATTACCGCGCTAGTCTGGCGGCGGGTTAAGCAACGGTTTTTTATTATCATAATCGCCAGCAACACCAACAGGAGGAGAAAATGAAAAGACGCGTATTCCTTAAACAAGCCGGTCTCGGTCTCGCCGCCGGCGCCATTGCAGCACCCGCCATCGCGCAATCGCAGCCGGCCATCAAATGGCGCATGGCTTCGAGCTTTCCCAAAAGCCTCGACACCTTGTTCGGCGCCGCCGAGCAGATCGCCAGCCGTGTCGCCCGGATAACCGATGGCAAGTTTGAGATCCGCGTGTTCGCGGCGGGCGAAATCGTGCCCGGCCTGCAAGTGCTGGATGCGGTACAAAACGGCACGGTGGAAATGGGCCACACCGCCAGCTATTACTATGTCGGCAAGAACCCGGCGTTCGCCTTCGACACCACGGTGCCGTTCGGCTTGAATTCGCGCCAGCAGAACGCCTGGATGTATTACGGCGGCGGACTCGAGTTGATGCGCGAGTTTTTCAAGACTTACAACTGCCTGGTGATACCTGCCGGCAACACCGGCACCCAAATGGGCGGCTGGTACCGCAAGGAAATCAAAACCGTGGAAGACCTGAAAGGCCTGAAGCTGCGCATCGGCGGTTTGGGCGGCCAGGTACTGGCGAAGCTCGGCGTGGTGCCGCAGCAAATCGCCGGCGGCGATATTTATCCGGCGCTGGAAAAAGGCACCATAGACGCCGTCGAATGGGTCGGTCCGTATGACGACGAGAAACTGGGTTTTTACAAAGTCGCCAAATATTACTACTACCCCGGTTGGTGGGAAGGCAGCGCGCAATTGTCCACGCTGATCAACCTGAAGCAATGGGAAGCGCTGCCCAAAGCCTATCAGGAAGCGCTGGAAGCGGCGTGCGCCGAAGCCAACGTGCTGATGCAGGCGCGCTACGACGCCAAAAACACCGAAGCGCTGAAGCGGTTGGTGCAAGGCGGCGCGCAACTGCGCCCGTTCTCGCGCGAAATCATGATCGAATGCGAAAAAGCCGCGTTCGAACTCTACGACGAGCTCTCCGCCAAAAGTCCGGAGTGGAAAAAGATTTACGAACCGTGGAAAAAATTCAGGGCCGATCAGTACCTGTGGTTCCGCGTGGCGGAAAACAGCTTCGACAACTTTGTCTACAACAGCCCGCTCGGCAAGAAATAAATCCGGTTAAGAAAATCAAAGCCCGCGTCCGCGCGGGCTATTTCCCTCCGCGCAGGGCTTTCTCGATTTCCTGCGCCGCCTTATCGTCTTCGCTCTGCCCCGAAGGCTGGCCCGCCGGAAGCTGGATTTCGATTTTCGCAGGCGCACTCTGCGAATCGGGCGCACCCGTAACCATGCGCGGGAAAGCGATCACCAGCCCGACCATGATGACCTGAATCACCACGAACGGAATCGCACCCCAGTAAATGTCCGATGTTTTCACTTCCCTGGGCGCCACGCTGCGCAGATAAAACAGCGCGAAGCCGAACGGCGGATGCATGAACGACGTTTGCATATTGACGCCGAGCATGACGCCGAACCAGATCAGATCTATGCCGAGCTTGTACGCCACCGGCGCCAGCAGCGGCACGATGATGAAAGCGATCTCGAAAAAATCCAGGAAAAACGCCAGCAGGAAAACCATGATATTGACCACCACCAGAAAACCGACCGCGCCGCCGGGCAAACCGGTGAGCAGATGTTCCACCCACAAATCGCCGTTCACGCCGCGGAAAGTGAGGCCGAACACGGTGGAGCCGATGAGGATGAACATCACGAACGAAGACAGCTTGGCGGTAGCATCCATTGCCTGTTTCATCAGCGTCCAGCTTAAGCGCCGCTTCATCAACGCCAGTATCAGCGCGCCGGTGGCGCCCAGCGCGCCGCCTTCGGTGGGGGTGGTGACGCCGAGAAAGATCGTGCCCAGCACCAGAAAAATCAAAACCAGCGGCGGCACCATCACGATCAGCGCATGGCGCAATAGCTTCGCGCCGCGCAGCGTGCGCGCCTGCGGCGGCAGCGCCGGCATGGCGCCGGGGTAAATGAAAGACAGCAGCAGCACATAAAACGCATACAAAGCCGTCAGCACCAGTCCCGGAACCAGCGCGCCCTGATACATATCGCCCACCGAGCGCCCCAGCTGATCGGCCATCACGATCAGCACAATGCTGGGTGGAATGATTTGCGCCAGCGTGCCGGAAGCGGCAATCACACCGGAAGCCACGCGCGTGGAATAGCCGTAACGC
>JBOIFQ010000264.1:0-4226 GCA_050741655.1 Burkholderiales bacterium
GTGCAGTGAATGGTTGATCCCCCTTCACAAGCCGAGCGACAAAGCAGACTGCCCGGATAAGCCCCGTCCCTGCGGGTTGCGGCGGTACCCTCACCCCAGCCCTCTCCCGCATGCGGGAGAGGGAGCGTTCGTTCCTTCTCCCTCTGGGAGAAGGTTAGGATGAGGGCTTGCATCGTTGCGCTCCTCGGTGTCGTAGTCTTGGCTACGACCTTCGTCGCGCGCCTTGCATCCATCCGCATTTTGCCAGCAACGCAATTAGAGGAGGACTTAATCAGAGGTTCCCTATTTCATAGAGCTATAAGAACGTTGGGAAAAACATGAAAACAGCGCATTACTTCGGCTTGATGCTCCTGACGGCCCTCGCCGCTTGCGGCAAGGAACAAAGCGCCACATCGGATTCAGTGGTGAAAATCGGACTCGCCTCGCCGCTCACCGGCCCGCAAGCGCACATCGGGACCGACATCCGCAACGGCACGCAAATGGCGATTGACGACATGAATGCCAAGGGCGTCGAGATCGCCGGCAAAAAAGTGAAGCTCGAACTCATTGCGGAAGACGATCAAGCCGACCCCAAGACCGCTACCGTGGTAGCGCAGAAACTGGTGGATGCGAAAGTAGTTGGCGTAGTCGGTCATTTCAACTCCGGCGCCTCGATTCCCGCTTCGGCGATTTACGCCAAAGCCGGCATTGCGCAAATCTCTCCCTCTTCCACCAATCCCAAATACACCCAGCAAGGCTTCAAAACCACTTTCCGCGTGGTGGCTAACGACTTGCAGCAAGGCAAAGTGCTGGGCGAGTATGCGGTGAAGAAACTGAATGCCGGCAACGTCGCGATTATCGACGATCGCACCGCTTACGGCCAGGGCCTCGCCGATGAAGTGGAAAAAGCCGTCAAAGCTTCGGGTGGCAATGTGGTGGCGCGCGAATTTACCACCGACAAGGCGATTGATTTCGCCGCCATACTCACCAACATCAAAGGCAAGAAACCCGATGTGGTGGTGTTCGCCGGCATAGATCCTCAGGCCGGCCCCATGGCTAAACAAATGAGAGCGCTCGGCATCAACGCAAAATTCCTCGGCGGCGACGGTTGGCAGACGCCCAATTTCATCAAGCTCGCCGGCGCCGATGCGGAAGGCGCGCTGGCTTCCATTCCCGGCCTGCCCAAGGACCAGATGCCCGGTGGCAAGGAATTCCTCCAGCGCTTTAAAAACAAGTACGGTGCAGAAGTCGAACTCTATGCGCCGTTCGGTTACGACATCGTTCATGTCCTGGTCGCAGCCATGCAGCGCGCGGGCTCCAGCGATCCGGCCAGGTTTCTGCCTGAAATCGGCAAAACCGATTACAACGGCGTGATCGGCCCGATTGCTTTTGACGGCAAAGGCGATATCAAGGACGGCCCGATCACCATCTTCGTGGTCAGGAACGGCAAATGGGAAGCGCTGGAAACCGTGGGGCTGGGCGCGCCGCGCGCCACGGAAGCGCCGGCAAGCGGCAAAACTGCCGCTGACTACGGTTATTAAAACAGAATCCATGGATCAATCACGGCACCTGCGGGTGCCGTTTTGCTATTTATAAACGTGGATATTTTCCTCCAGCAAATCATCAACGGTTTGGTGCTCGGCTCGATTTACGCGCTGGTGGCGCTGGGCTACACCATGGTTTACGGCATACTCGGCCTCATCAATTTCGCGCATGGCGAAGTGGTGATGATAGGCGCGCTGGTGGCGCTGGCGGTGATTCACGCGCTGGCGGGAAGCGGCGTGCCGGGTTCGCTTACGGTTCTGCTGGGGCTGCTGGCGGCGATGGCAGTGTGCATGGCCTTGGGCTACGGCATCGAGCGCATCGCTTACCGGCCGCTGCGCGGCGCACCGCGGCTGGCACCTTTGATTACCGCCATCGGCGTGTCCATCGTGCTGCAAAATACCGCGATGATTATCTGGGGCCGCCAATACATCTCTTTTCCCGTCCTGCTTCCGTCCAAGCCGCATTTCATCGCCGGCGCCGCAATTACCGACTTGCAGATTTTCATCGTGCTGCTCGCCGCCTCGATCATGGCCGGCCTTTTGTTTCTGATGCATCGCACGCGGCTGGGCCGCGCAATGCGCGCGACTTCGCAAAATGCGGAAATCGCGGGACTGATGGGCGTGAATGTGAACACCATCATCTCCATCACTTTCATCATCGGTTCGGCGTTGGCGGCGGTAGCGGGCGTGATGGTCAGCGCCTATTACGGTCTCGCGCACTATTACATGGGTTTTCTGCTCGGCCTCAAGGCGTTCACCGCGGCGGTGCTGGGCGGCATCGGCAATCTGGGCGGCGCCATGCTGGGTGGTCTTTTGCTGGGCGTGATCGAATCGCTGGGCGCCGGCTACATCGGCGATATCACGGGCGGCTATCTGGGAAGCAATTATCAGGACGTGTTCGCGTTTTTCGTGCTGATTCTGGTTCTGGTGTTCCGTCCATCCGGCTTGATGGGCGAGCGCGTGGCGGAGCGGGCGTGAAGCGCTGGGAGAAATTCAAGCAAGACCGCCGCGTGGCATGGGCTGCTTACGCGCTACTGGGCGTACTGCTCGCCGTACTGCCTTTTCTCGCCGACGCGGGGCTGGGCCGTTCCTGGGTGCGCATTATTGATTTCGTGCTGCTCTACATCATGCTCGCGCTGGGGCTCAACATCGTGGTCGGTTATGCCGGACTTCTCGATTTGGGTTATGTCGCTTTTTTCGCGGTGGGCGCTTATGTCTATGCGCTGCTCGGCTCGCCGCAGTTCGGCGTGCATCTGCCGTTCTGGGCGTTGCTGCCTCTGAGTGCGGGTGTGACTTGTATTTTCGGCGTGCTGCTGGGTGCGCCGACGCTGCGGCTGCGCGGCGATTATCTTGCCATCGTCACTCTGGGTTTCGGCGAAATCATCCGCATCTTTCTCAATAACCTCAACGCGCCGGTCAACATCACCAATGGTCCGCAAGGCGTAAATTTAATCGATCCCATCCGCTTCGGCGCGTTTTCCCTCGCCGACACGCTCAACCTCGGCGGCATTAAATTCACCGATCTGCACAATTATTATTATCTATTCCTGATGCTGACGCTGGCCATCGTGTTTTTTTCCCTGCGCCTGCAGGATTCGCGCATCGGCCGCGCCTGGGTGGCGATACGCGAGGACGAAGTGGCGGCGCAAGCGATGGGCATCAACACGCGCAACGTGAAGCTGCTGGCTTTCGCCATGGGCGCGAGCTTCGGCGGCGTGTCCGGCGGATTGTTCGCCGCATTCCAGGGTTTCATCAGTCCGGAAAGTTTTACCCTCATCGAATCCATCATGATTCTGTGCATGGTGGTGCTGGGCGGAATGGGAAATATTCCCGGCGTGATTCTGGGCGTGGTGTTGCTGGTGGTGCTGCCGGAAGCGCTGCGCTACATCGGGCCGGTGGAACAAGCCGTGTTCGGGCGCATCATCGTTGATCCCGCCGATTTGCGCTTGCTGGTGTTCGGCCTGGCGCTGGTGTCGGTGATGCTGTTCCGTCCCGCCGGTCTGTGGCCTTCCACTACCCGCAAGCGCGAATTTGCT
The DNA here is from genome assembly GCA_050741655.1 of Burkholderiales bacterium. Classification (GTDB taxonomy): domain Bacteria; phylum Pseudomonadota; class Gammaproteobacteria; order Burkholderiales; family JAHFRG01; genus JAHFRG01. The sequence continues at coordinate 3,560 of JBOIFQ010000264.1, forward strand.
CCTGAATCATGAGCCTGCTCGAAGCGCGCCATATCACCAAACGCTTCGGCGGATTGCTGGCGCTGGATGAAGTGAGCTTGGCAGTCGAAAACGGTGAAATCTACGGTCTCATCGGCCCCAACGGCGCGGGCAAAACCACGCTGTTCAATGTGCTCACCGGTCTTTACACTCCCGACAGCGGCGAATTTTTTTTCAACGGCCAGAAACTCTCCGGCGCCAAGCCGCATGCGGTGGCAGAGCAAGGTATCGCGCGCACTTTCCAAAACATCCGCCTGTTCGCCAACATGAGCGCGCAGGAAAATGTCATGGTCGGCCGCCACGTGCGCACCCGCGCCGGCGTCATAGGTGCGGTGCTGCGCGGCGCGCAAACGCGTGCGGAAGAAGCCGCCATAAACACGCGCGCTGTTGCTCTGTTGGAATATGTAGGCATTACGGAACACGCCAACAAGCTCGCCAGTCATTTGAGTTACGGCGATCAACGCCGTCTCGAAATCGCGCGCGCGCTGGCGACCGAACCGAAGCTGCTCGCGCTCGACGAACCCGCCGCCGGAATGAACGCCACCGAAACCGCGAGCCTTAAAAAACTGCTGGAAAAAATCCGCGGCGGCGGCGTGACGATACTGCTCATCGAGCACGACGTGAAACTGGTGATGGGATTGTGCGACCG
>JBOIFQ010000265.1:0-3652 GCA_050741655.1 Burkholderiales bacterium
AGTCCAGGCTGACGATGCTGTATCCGTCGGATTCCATCGTGGACTGGGTGCTCGAGACCGTGCCCGCGATGGGCGCGGGCTGGTGTCCGCCGGGAATGCTGGGCATCGGCATCGGCGGCAGCGCCGAAAAAGCCATGCTGCTGGCCAAGGAAGCGCTGATGGAAACCATAGACATGCACGAACTGAAAGCGCGCGGCCCGCGCAATCGCATCGAGGAATTGCGCATCGAAATTTGCGACCAGGTCAACGCGCTTGGCATCGGCGCGCAAGGACTGGGCGGGTTGACCACCGTGCTGGATGTGAAGATTCTGGATTATCCGACGCATGCCGCTTCCAAGCCGGTGGCGATAATTCCCAATTGCGCGGCCACCCGTCACGCCCATTTTGTGCTCGACGGTTCCGGCCGCGCGCGATTGCCGGTACCCAAATTATCCGATTGGCCGGATATCACCTGGCACGCCAGCGCGAGCGCGCGGCGCGTGGATCTCGATAAAATAACGCGCGCAGAAATCGGCGCATGGAAAGCCGGCGAAACCCTGCTGCTTTCGGGCCAGCTTTTGACCGGACGCGATGCCGCGCACAAGCGCATCGCCGATCTGTTCGCCAAAAATCAAAAACTGCCCACGGGCGTGGATTTCACCAACCGTTTTATTTATTATGTCGGACCAGTGGACCCGGTGCGCGATGAAGTGGTGGGACCGGCCGGGCCGACCACCGCCACGCGCATGGATAAATTCACCGGCATGATGCTGGAAAAAACCGGCTTGATCGGCATGATAGGCAAGGCCGAGCGCGGGCCGCTTGCGATTGCAGCGATTAAAAAACATAAAGCGGTTTATTTAATAGCTGTCGGCGGTGCGGCGTACCTGGTTTCCAAGGCCATTCGTTCCGCGAGAGTAGTGGCGTTCGCCGATTTGGGCATGGAAGCGATTTACCAATTCGAAGTCGAGGACATGCCGGTGACGGTAGCGGTGGATGCCGGCGGTACCTCGGTGCATCAAACCGGGCCCGCAGAATGGCGCGCCAGGATCGGCAAGATTCCAGTAGCAGTTGTTTAAAAGAATGCAGGGGAACGAGTATTGAGTCCGGAGACGAGGCGCGAGATACGATCGAAGGGTGTACACGGAAGCGCTTCAGTATCGCGACTCCGGCAAAGTATAAAAACAGCAGATTAGCGGCTCAGACAAGGCCGCGAGCAAAGCGGAGTAGGCGCGGCAGCGTAGGTGTAAAGGAATATTAGGGGAACGAGTATTGAGTCCGGAGACGAGGCGCGAGGTACGATCGAAGCGGAGCGTACACGGAAGTACGTGAGCATTCGAGCGTGCCGAGCAACAAAGTATACGGTCTAAAGACGACGTTCCCCAGGATTATGGCGGGCCTCCCCGCATTGCAATGTAGCCAACCTGGTCAGGTCCGGAAGGAAGCAGCCATAACTATTTTTTGCAAGTGCCGGGGGTAAGGCTCGCCTCCCATTTGTTTTTGCTTTATGATTTTTGCGGGTATGTTTAATCCGGGATAAAAAAATGAAAAAATTATTTGCTGTGCTATTTCTGGCTGGAGTCAGTTTTAATGCCGGCGCGATAGACAGCGTTTCTGTTGAAGGCGGGCACGGACAAGGAGTAGATGTGGCACGCATCGGCTTGCAGTGGGACTGGCATCAGCATTGGCTGGCCGCCGGCGGCTGGCATCTCGACGGTTACTGGGATGCGTCGGCGGGTGTGCTGCATGGCCGCAGCGGGTCGAGCGTCAACAATGATGTCGGTGATTTCAGTTTCACGCCCACCATCCGCTATCAAAAAACCGATCTCTCGGGCTTGGCGCCTTACGTGGAATTCGGAGCAGGCGCGCATTTGTGGACGCAAACCACCATCACCGCCAGTAAACGATCCGGCACGGCATTCCAGTTTGGCGAACATGTGGGGGTAGGCTTGCGTTTCGGCGCGCATGGCATTTATGATCTGGGTTTCCGTTTTCAGCATCTTTCCAACGCCGGAATCAAAGACCCCAACCCGGGTATCAATTTGTATCTCGCGCGTTTTCAAGTTCATTTCAATTAGCTGTGTCAGCCCACCACGTTCTCGCGCGCAAGTGGCGGCCCAAAACCTTTAATGAACTGGTGGGGCAGGAACATGTTGTGAGGGCGCTTATCAATGCGCTGCGGCAGCAGCGCCTGCATCATGCCTATCTTTTCACCGGCACGCGCGGCGTCGGCAAAACCACTCTGGCGCGCATAGTCGCCAAGGCGCTAAATTGCGAAACCGGCGTTACGCCCGAACCTTGCGGTAAATGCTCTGCCTGTCTGGAAATCGATTCCGGGCGTTTCGTCGATTTGCTGGAACTCGATGCCGCTTCCAACACCGGCATCGACAACATGCGCGAAGTGCTGGACAACGCGCAATACGCACCGACGCGCGGCCGCTACAAGGTTTACATCATAGACGAAGTGCACATGCTGTCGGCCAAGGCGTTCAACTCCATGCTGAAAACGCTGGAAGAACCGCCGGAGCATGTGAAATTCATTCTCGCCACCACCGACCCGCAGAAAATTCCCGTTACGGTGCTGTCGCGCTGTTTGCAGTTTAATCTGAAACAGATTCCTCCCGCCGTCATCACCGCGCATCTGCAGCAGGTGCTGAAACAGGAAAATATTCCAGCCGAGACCGCGGCGCTGCAGTATCTTGCGCGAGCGGCGCAGGGCAGCATGCGCGATGCCTTGAGTCTGCTGGATCAAGCCATCGCTTACGGCGCCGGAAATGTGACGGAAAGCAATGTGCGCGACATGCTGGGGGCGATTGACCAGGGTTATCTTTTCGCTATTCTCAGGGCACTGCTGGCGCGCGACGGCGCGGCGCTGATAGCGCAGGCCGAAGCGATGGCGAGCCGCAGTCTTTCATTCGAAACAGCGTTGCAGGATTTGGCGGGGTTGATACAAAAAATCGCGCTGGCGCAAACCGTGCCACAGGCGCTGGTGGAAGATCTACCCGAACGCGCGCAAATCCTGGAAATCGCGCAAGCGCTGTCCGCGCAGGAAGCGCAATTGTTTTACGATATCGCGCTGCGCGGGCGCAACGAAATCGATCTGGCGCCGGATGAAGAGGCAGGGTTCAGCATGACGCTGTTGCGCATGCTGGCTTTCATGCCTGCCACTCAGGCAATACAGGTAACGGAGACCAAGACCGCATCAATGCCGCGACCTGTTTTGCCGCCAAAAGAAAACGACACAGCCACACTGTCCAGTGTAAAAAAAAACCGTTTTGACGGGGATTGGGCACGACTAGCCGCCGGGCTTAAACTGAGTGGCATGGCGGGAATGCTCGCGCAGCACTGTGAGCTGGTTGCTTATGAGCCCGGTTCCCTGCAATTGCGCATCCCCGAACCGCACAAGTATTTGCTGGAAAAACCTTACCAGGAAAAACTCAAAGCGGCGCTGGAAGAATATTTCGGCGGCAAGCTGAAAATTGATTACTCGGTCGGGGAAAGCAACGGCAATACTCCGGCGGAAAAAGAAAACCGCGAGAAAGAAGCGCGCCAATCGCGCGCGATTCAAGCCGTTGAGCAAGATCCTTTTATACGCGAGCTGGTCGAGAATTTCGATGCCCGGGTCGTAGATTCTTCAATCAAACCGATACCGTAGATTTACATTAAAGGAGGC
>JBOIFQ010000266.1:0-3939 GCA_050741655.1 Burkholderiales bacterium
AGAATGTCCACCTTCTCGATCGAAGGCGGCTTCGAAAAAAGTTCGGATGCCTTCGCCATCAGCGCCGCCGCGACTTTGCCGGAGAGGTGTGCCTGCCTTCCCGAATCGTCGGCAAAGGAATCAAAAACGCCGTAGGACGAAGGACCGAGTTTGATAGCGTACCACGTTGTGGTCGCGGGTTCCTGCTGAACAATCGGCAGACCGCCCTTGAGAAAATCTTCTAGAGTATAAGAATTTCAAAGGCCCTTTCTCGACGAGAGCAAGAGTACGGATGGACCTGTGGGTTGCCAAGTACGCGAGCCGCTGAGGAGGCATAAAACTGCTTGTTACCTATGTGTCTGGACCGTTGTGCCGCTCGTCAAGGCTCCGAGCTTGAGCGGTCCGAAGTAGACGTTCCAGATGCTGCTAGAAGCAAGCTGGCGTACCAAGTCAAAACTCCAGCGGGTCCACATCCAAAGCCCAGCGCACTTTTTTGTTTGAAGCCTCCGTGAGTGTACTGTTCCAGTCTTTCAAAAACGCCTGAAGTTTTTTACGCGAAGCGCATTGCACCAGCAATTGCCCGCGTTCGCGGCCGGCCAGGCGCTGCATGGCGGCCGGCACCGGGTCGTAAAGCGTGACGCTGTGCGGCAGGCGCGCGGCGATTTTCGCCGCCGCTTCAAGATAATTCATGACGGTAGTGAAATGCGTGGCCTCGGCGCGCAGCAGCGCCTGATGCATGAAAGGCGGGAAACCGGCGTGCTTGCGCTCGGCCAGCAGGACTTTTGCAAAAGCCTCATAATCGTGCCGCCGCAACGCTGCATATAAAGGATGATCGGGAAACTGCGTTTGTATCAGCACTTCGCCGGGGATTTGCGCGCGCCCGGCACGTCCCGCGACCTGCATGAGTTGCGCGAACAGCCGCTCGGAGGCGCGGAAATCTGCGCTGTATAAGGAGTTGTCCGGATTGATGATTCCCACCAGCGAGAGTTTGGGAAAATCGTGGCCCTTGGCGAGGATTTGCGTGCCGACCAGAATATCCACTTCGCGGTCGCGGATGCGCTTGAGCATGCCGGACCAGGCGAGTTTGCGGCGCGTGCTGTCGCGGTCTATGCGCAGGATGCGTGCATCGGGAAATAGGGCGGACAACGCGCTTTCCACCCGTTGCGTGCCCTGACCCAGCGGCAGCAGGTCGGCATTGCCGCAAGCGGGGCAGGCCGCAGGTACGCGTTCTTCGTGGCCGCAATGATGGCAGCGCAGTTTTCTTTCGCGCAAATGCAACACCAATCCGGCGGCGCAGCGCGAGCAGCCGGAAATCCAGGCGCAGGCGGTGCACATCAGCACCGGCGCGTAGCCGCGGCGGTTGATGAAAATCAGGCTTTGCTCGCCGCGCTCAAGGCGATGTTTGATTGCGCCAATCAAAGATTCGGACAAACCTTCGTTGAGCTTCAGGCGGCGAATGTCTACGCAGTGCAGAACGGGCAGCGCGGCATTGTCCACCGCGCGCTGCGTGAGTTTAGCCAAAGCGTAGCGTCCAGACAAAGCATGCTGATAACTTTCCAGCGCCGGCGTGGCCGAGCCCAGGATAATGGGCGCGTTGACGCGGCTTGCGCGAAAAATGGCGACGTCGCGCGCGGAATAACGCAAGCCATCCTGCTGCTTGAACGAGGTGTCGTTTTCTTCATCAACGATAACGATCCCGAGTTTTGCAATCGGCACGAACACCGCGAGCCGCGTTCCCAGAATTATCTGTGCGATACCGGACTGCGCAGCCAGCCAGTTTTCCAGGCGCTCGCCGTCGTTGAGACCGCTGTGCAGCGAAACGATGCGGCTGTGCGGGAAGCGTTGCCTGAGCCATGCTTCGAGTTGCGGTGAAAGATTGATTTCGGGAACCAGCAGCAGCGCCTGCTTGTCCTGCGCCAATGCCTGGGCGATGAGATTGAAATAGATTTCGGTCTTGCCGCTGCCGGTGACGCCAAACAGCAGCGTGCAGGCGAATTCGCCGAGGCGGATGGTTTTAATTACTTCCGCTTGCTCCACTGTGAGTTGGGGCAGATTGGCCTGCGCGGAAGAGGGTTGCGGTCCGGCAGGCGCGGTTTCTTCAACCCAACCCAGCGCGATAAACTCCTTGAGCGCCTTGACCGCTGTGCTGGAAATTTTCTTTATATCTTCTCTTTTTAATGCGCCGCCTTGCAAGCGCGCGAACAACTTGCGCTTGATTGCCGCTTTGGCGGGCAAGGTGTTGGCGTCGAGTCGGCGCCCGGCAGCGGTGAGAGTAAACACGCCGCCGGATTTTTTTGCTGCCGCTTGTTTGCGGCGCAGATATTTTGGCAGACCGTTCAGGATCACCTGACCCAAAGGGTGATGATAGTAGCTGCTGCAAAACTTGAAGAGATTCAGCGTTGATGTGGAAAGCGCGGGAATGTCGTCGAACAACGACAGGATGCGCTTGAGGCGTTGCGGCGCGAGCTCGGATTTTTCCGCGAGCTCCACGATCACACCCACCATTTGTTTTTTTCCGAACGGCACCAGCACGCGCAAGCCGATGTGTTCGCGCGTTAAATCCGGCGCGAGATAATCAAACAGCCGGTCGAGCGGAACATCGAGTGCGACGCGCGCGATGTTCATGCGGGAAAAAATAAAATGGGGTTAAGAAAAATTTTTAGAGTGAATTCTATCTGGTTCAACTAACTGCCTTACGCGCAAGGGGTATTTTTATGCACAAATTCTGTGGACAAGTATGTGAATTAAAATTTGAATCACTCGATAACTCCCCGTGCAGCAAAGGATTTGCTATTTTGCTCAAAATTTATACTTTATATAAAATACTTATAAATCAACATACTACAAACTATTCGCTGCAGACTTACTATGCCAGAGGCTTGGCTGCCACGCTCACGCCGCCAATGTGCATAAGTAAAGCGCGTGAAACCGCGCGAAATTTTTTGTGAAACGCTTTTTAAGCCTTGTTTCAAAGCCGGTTTTTACTCAAGCGATGTACTGCATCCACCATCACCGCAACATTTTCCGGCGGCGTGGTTTGCAGCACGCCATGCCCGAGATTGAAAACGTGGCCAGGTTCCGTGCCGTAGTCTTGCAGAATTTTTTCCACTTCTTGTGCGATGATTGCGGGAGTGGTCAGCAGAATTTCCGGAGCCAGATTTCCCTGCAGCGAAACTTTTTCGCCAACACGGCTGCGCGCTTCACCGATTTTGGTAACACTATCCAGTCCCACGCAATCGCAACCGCTGGCGGCGATGTGTTCCAGCCACGCACCGCCGCCTTTGGTGAAAACAATGCTGGACACGCGGCTGCCGTCGTGCTCGCGTAACAGTCCGCTGATTATTTCTTGCATGTAGCGCAATGAGAATTCCTGATACGCGCTGCCGGATAGCATTCCGCCCCAGGTATCGAACAGCATCACCGTCTGCGCGCCGGACTCGATTTGCGCGTTAAGGTAAGCGGTTACTGCGCGCGCATTCACTGCCAGCACGTGATGCAAAAGATCGGGGCGCTGATTGAGCATGTCCATCACCCGCGGGAAGCCCTCGCTGGCGCCGCCTTCAATAATATAGCACGCGAGCGTGAACGGGATGCCGGAAAATCCGATGTGCGGCACGCTGGCGTCTAGCGCTTTGCGAATCACGCTCACCGCGTTCATCACATAACGCAAGTGCGAATCCGGATCCGGCGCTTGCAGTGCTTTAATTTCCCGCTCATCGCGCAACGGCCTTGCAAATTTGGGTCCTTCGTTGTCGGTAAAATAAAGACCGAGGCCCATGGCGTCGGGAATGGTGAGAATGTCGGAAAACAGAATCGCCGCGTCTAGCGGAAAGCGCGCCAGGGGTTGCAGCGTGACTTCGCAGGCCAGTTCGGGGTTTTTGCATAGCGCCAGAAAACTGCCGGCGCGTTTGCGGGTGGCGTTGTATTCGGGAAGATAGCGGCCGGCCTGGCGCATCAGCC
>JBOIFQ010000267.1:0-3258 GCA_050741655.1 Burkholderiales bacterium
GTGCCGATTCGCGCGCGCGCCGCGCCGCGCAGAACGCGCTTTATCACATCACGCATTCCCTCATCCGGCTGCTGGCGCCGATTCTGAGCTTCACCGCCGAGGAAGTATGGCGGCATTTGAGCCAGGATGAAAACGACAGCGTGTTTTTGCACACTTGGCATACACTGCCGGCGTTGCACAACGCCGCGGAAATCAGGGAGCGCTGGCAAAAACTCCGCCAGGTGCGTGCACGCGTGCAAAAACAACTGGAAGAATTGCGCGCGGTGGGCAGCATAGGTTCTTCGCTCGCCGCCGAGGTTGAGCTCTACGCACAGGGCGAAATGCTGTCTTTTCTTGAATCTTTCGGCGATGATTTGCGTTTTGCCTTCATCACTTCGCAAGCGCGGGTGGTCAAGGGTGCGCATCCCGAAGCGCTGCGCGTGCTGCCCAGTTCGCATCCCAAATGCCAGCGCTGCTGGCATTACCGCGCCGATGTGGGCGCCGACAAAAACCACGCGTCAATTTGCGGACGCTGCGTGAGCAATCTCTACGGCAGCGGAGAAACCCGTCATTTCGCGTAGGATGTCATCGCCAGGATAAGTCTTCAGCCGCGAGCATAGCGTGGCGGGCAAACGACGAAGTAATCTCGGGGCTGATGTGAGGAAAAGCGAGATTGCTTCGCTGCCCGCCACGCTATGCTCGCGGCTGAAGGCTCACCGCAAAGACACCTTAATCCAGTCATTGCGAGGAGGCGCAGCCGACGTGGCAATCTGCTGTTAAATTGTAAAAATCGAGATTGCTTCACGGAGCCTCTCCTGAGCCCGTTCCCCGTCGACTGCCTTTAGTGCTGAGTTTACCGCAGCAGCAGGGCGAACGGGTGGAAGGGTCCGCAATAACATTTAATGGTTTTATTTATCTTCGGAACTTATGAAAAACCGAACTGACTGGACGCACTGGCTGGGCATCAGCGCGCTGGTGCTGGTGCTGGATCAGCTTGCCAAGCTGTGGGTGATTCAGGTATTGGCGCATGCCGAAGTGGTACCAATCACTGCTTTTTTCAATCTGGTGCTGACCTATAATACCGGCGCGGCGTTCAGTTTTTTGAGCCAGGCCTCCGGCTGGCAGCGCGGTTTTTTCATCGTGGTGGCCGCCGCAGCTTCATTGCTGATTACCTGGCTGCTCAAACAACATCACCGGGAAAAACGCTTCAGTCTGGGCTTAAGCCTGATACTCGGCGGGGCGGTGGGGAATCTGTGGGACCGCATCGCGCATGGCCATGTGGTGGATTTCCTGGATTTTTACATCCAGGCTTATCACTGGCCGGCATTCAACGTCGCCGATTCCGCCATCACCTGCGGCGCGGCGCTGTTGATCTGGGACAGTTTTAAAAAACATAAAGCGCGGTAAAAAAACCACCACACCAAAACAGGGGCGCTGCCCCCTGTGGTTGTTAAATTAAGTTGTTATCAATAACGGGTATATTCCCGGTTGAGCATTTATGACAACTCAATAAGAAATGTGACTTGCGTCACAAATTTTCCCAGTCGGCTTCCGCTTGGCCTGCAAAAAATACCGATTATCGGATTTTGCTGGCGGCTTTATGCTTCTGTTCTAATAATACACTCCATGAACAACAAGTTTAAGTTCATTAACGAGTGTGATGGCCTGTCACGGATTAAATATCCGCAGACGGGTTTTACTCTTGTGGAGTTAATGGTGGCGGTTGCGGTGCTGGGGGTAGTCACCGTGTTCGCCTTGCCTAATTTTACCGCAACCATCAAAAATAATCGCTTCAGCACTCAGGCCAGCGATCTGCTGAGCGACCTGGCATTTGCGCGCAGCCAGGCCGCCACTCTGGGTCTGCATGTCTCTATCTGCACCAGTCCCGACACTACTGTTCCTGTTGCCGCTCTTGCTTGCGCCACTGCCGGCACTGACTGGAAAACGGGACGTCTTATCTATGTAGATGTTGATGCCAGCGGCACTTATAATGCCGGCGATACTCTGCTGCGGGTCAGGGATGCGCTCAGCGGCGGCAACACCCTGACCGCCACCGGTGTCTGGGCGGGCGGCACTTATCGGATCCAGTATCGCCCCAGCGGTATACCCATCAGCAACATCGGTAATCTGGATATTTGCGATAATCGCCCCGGCGCAACCGGCCGGCGTATTGCGCTTTCCGCTACCGGCCGGGCCAGCTCCGTCAACCTTATTTGTCCTTGAGGAATTGCGATGAAGCGCAACGTTTGCATGCGTAAAAACCGGGGCTTCACCCTGCTCGAGGTGTTGATCGCGATCCTCGTGCTCTCGTTCGGTTTTCTGGCTTTTGCCGGCATGCAATTGATCAGCTTGCGCAACGCGCATAGCGGAACTTATCAGACCGTGGCCACGCAATTGGCGCGCGAAATGGCGGACAACCTGCGTGCCAATCAGGTCGGAGTAACCGGAGGCTTTTACGACAATCCGGCGGTAAACGGAGTTCTCAGCACGAATTGTCTGACCACCGCCGGATGCACCGTCCAGAATATGGCCAACATGGATATTTATATGTGGACGCAAAAGCTGGCGGTCGTATTGCCGCTGGGCCGCGGCCACGTGTGCCGGACTTCCACGTTGAATACCGGCACTCCTGCGGCGCCGGCCTGCACCAATACCCCGGGCGAACCTTACGCCATCAAAATCTGGTGGGACGACAGCCGCACTGGCGCGGTGCCCGCGGCGCCTAATTTTGTCACGGTGTTCCAGCCATGATGAACTATCGCAGGATCAGAACCATGATCGGGAACCAGCGGGGTTTCTCGCTCATCGAGATCATGATCGCCCTGGTCATCGGGCTGATCATAATAGTCGCTCTCGGTCAGGTATTTCTCGGCAATAAGCAGACCTACAAAACCCAGGAGGATCTGGCGCGTATGCAGGAAGACGCGCGCTTTGCCCTGGAGACCATGAGCCGCGCCATGCGCATTGCGGGCTACAAGGGAAATGGCAGTGCCGCGGTGTTCCCCAATCCGGTACTGGATGGCACGGACTCCGGTTCCGCCACCGGCAGCGACTCACTCATCGTGCGCTACGCCGGCAGCGACAGCCTGGGCGCTCCCGGCACCGCCGATGGCAGCGTGACTGACTGCCTGGGAGTAGGCGTGGCCCTCAATACCATATCCTTCAACCGCTTCTATATTGCCAACGACCCGGCCAACAACAACGAGCCCACGCTGTTTTGCGACACCACCGATGACGGAGTCGCGAACGGCACCGCGCTGATCCCGGGAGTAGAAAGCA
>JBOIFQ010000268.1:0-3070 GCA_050741655.1 Burkholderiales bacterium
TTTTGGGTTCATACAGCAGTACCGCCTGGCCTTGATAAAATATCGCGGGCAGCAGATCGCGCACGAATTGATTGCCGGCGTCGAGAGTGATCAGCCCGGTCAAACCATCGAGAGTGTACCCCAGGCCCGGGCGCGCGTTGAGAAAATCCTGCGTGATGCGGAACGCATCTATTCCCAGCGCGTAGAGACGATCGAGCTCAACAGTCACCGGATTTTTTGTGTGCGGATACACCATCACCGCGGGATGATCCGCCTGCAATACCCACGGCATGTCCACGAAACGCACGCCGTTCAAATCAAAATTAAGCGGGCTTTGCGTGTTGCCGCTGAAAACCTGCGAGGTGGCATAGATGCTGGCATTGAGTTCGAGATAAGGGCGCACCTGGCGCGCCTGGCGCGCATCCAGCGCCAGAAAAATTATGTCGGCGCTGCTGATGGTCACCGCCTGCTTGAGTATCTGCAGGCCTTCCGGATCGCTGGTATACACCAGCACCCGCACCACTGCTCCGTTGAGTTTCAGCCAGGCATCGGTAAACGCCAACTGCATGCGCTGGCTGAGCGGCGCATCGGCGGTGATGATGAGAGCCTTGCGCCTGTCTTCCTGCGCCGCGATCGCCGCCACCTGCCGCGCTTCGTTTTCCACATGCAGGCTCAAAGTGAACAGATTGGCGGGCAGTGCCGAATAGTCATTGGGAAGATTGAGCGCGATCGTGGGCACGCGTACCATGCCGCTATGCGCCAGCGCCGACACGCCGTCGCGCGTGAGCGGCCCCACCACGATCTGCGCCTGCGCCGCCATCGCCAGCTGGTAAGCGGAAAGAATTTCATCCGTCTTCTCGGTGGTGGCGTAGATTTTGATGGGCAGCAGCGTGCCGCCCCGCTGATTGGCGGCGGCCATGAAACCTTCGCGCGTCACTTCCGCGGCATTGCCGTAGGCTTCGGATTTGAGCGGCAGAATCAGCGCGATATGCGGCTTGGGGGCTTCCGGTTTCTCGGCAGCGGGCGCGGCGGGCTGTGGCTTGGCCGCGGGCGTAACGCTTTGTGCGCGAGTGGCAAAGCTCACGGTGGAACCGTATAGTAGCGCCAACAGCGTAATCAGAAAGGCCGGCAACCGTTGCATCGCGCGCAGTATGACAAAGGGGAAGCCCTATTATATGTAGTCGCCACCCCGATTGGAAATTTGCAGGATTTGAGCCTGCGCGCGCTGGACGTGCTCAAACGCGTCGACGTAGTGGCCGCTGAAGATACGCGCAACACTTCACATTTGCTCCGGCATTTCGAGATTTCCACCTCGCTCATCGCGGCGCATGCGCACAACGAGAAAAAAGCCGCGGACAAAATCGTCGCGCTGTTGCAAGCGGGAAAATCAGTGGCGCTGGTGAGCGACGCCGGCACGCCCGCCGTCAGCGATCCCGGCGCGCTCATGGTCGAGCGCGCGCGCAGTGCAGGATTTCGCGTGGTGCCGGTTCCCGGCGCGAACGCGGCGATTGCCGCGTTCTCGGCCAGCGGCATGCAGTCGCCGCAATTTCTGTTTTACGGTTTTTTGCCGGGCAAAGCATCCGCGCGCCGGCGCGAACTGGAAAATCTGCAAGCACTTCCCTGCACTCTGGTGTTTTACGAAGCGCCGCATCGTATTCTCGAGTGCGCGGCGGACTTAAGTGAAGTGTTGGGGAAACAGCGCCGCATTACCATTGCGCGGGAACTCACCAAGCTGTTCGAGAGCATCCACACTTGCATCTTGGGCGAGGCGGGAGAGTGGCTCGGCACCGACCTCAACCGGCTAAAAGGCGAATTCGTGTTATTGGTTTCCGGTGCCGAACCCGTTGCCGATGAAAACGCCGCTGCCGAACGCATCCTGAAAATATTGCTGGCCGAATTGCCGTTGAAGCAAGCGGTGAAACTCGCCGCCGCAATCAGCGGCGCCGGCAAAAAAACGCTCTATGCGCGCGCGCTGGAAATCAAAGGGGAAATCTAGCAGGTATAATGACGCGACAATGCCCACGCAAAAAATAATCCTTACCCGTCCCGACGACTGGCATGTGCATTTGCGTGACGGCGTACATCTGCGCGCGGTGGTGGCCGACACCGCGCGGCGCTTTGCGCGCGCCATCGTCATGCCCAATCTCAGGCTGCCGGTCACCACGACTCAGGCCGCGCTCGCTTATCGCAAGCGCATTCTGGCCGCACTGCCAAAAAAAATAAAATTCGAGCCACTGATGACGCTGTATCTGACCGATAAAACCTCGCCGCGCGAAATCATCAAGGCCAGGCAAAGCGGCGTGATTCACGGCGTGAAATATTATCCCGCCGGCGCCACCACGCATTCGGACGCAGGCGTGACCGAAATTGAAAAATGCCGCGCCGCGCTGGAACAAATGCAGAAACAGGATTTGCCGCTGCTGGTGCACGGCGAAGTCAGCGACCCGCAAGTGGATATGTTCGACCGCGAGAAAATTTTCATCGAGCGCGTGCTGGCGCCGCTGATGCAGCGCTTTCCGCGCTTGCGCATCGTGTTCGAGCACATCACCACGCGCGAAGCGGTGGAGTTCGTGAACAGCGCGCCGCCGAATATCGGCGCGACCATTACCGCTCATCATTTGCTGCTGAACCGCGGCGCGCTGTTTGCCGGCGGCCTGCGTCCACATCATTACTGCCTGCCGGTGCTGAAGCATGAAACACACCGCCGCGCACTCATCGAAGCGGCGGCCGGAGGCGATCCGAAGTTTTTCCTCGGCACCGACAGCGCGCCGCACGCCCAAAGCGCGAAAGAATCCGCTTGCGGTTGCGCGGGAATCTACACCGCGCATGCGGCGATCGAGCTTTATGCCGAAGCGTTCGAAAGCGTGAACGCGCTGGACAAGCTGGAAGCTTTCGCCAGTTTTCACGGCGCCGATTTTTACCGGCTGCCGCGCAATACGGAAACCATCACGCTTGTCAAACAGAGCAAGCGCGTGCCCAAAAGCATGAAGTTTGGCAAGGAGAACCTCATCCCGCTGCGTGCCGGCGAACATCTGAGTTGGCGTATCCTTGGCGGTTGAAAATGCAAGCCCCGCTAGGAGCGGGGCTGTTA
>JBOIFQ010000269.1:0-6031 GCA_050741655.1 Burkholderiales bacterium
GTGCAGGATTTAGCGGCGCAGCGCGCCGCGCCGCTACTCGACGCGCAAGACGGTATGCGCGTGCTTGATGCCTGCGCCGCGCCAGGAGGCAAGACCGCGCATATTCTGGAGCGAGTTGAGGTTGAGCTTACCGCGCTCGACAGCGATGCGGCGCGCTTGCGCCGAGTGGAAGAAAATTTGCAGCGCCTGAGGCTTAAAGCGCACGTAGCCTGCGGCGACGCGGCCGAGACCGCAACATGGTGGGACGGGGTGCCTTACCAGCGCATCCTCGCCGATGTGCCGTGCTCCGCCTCCGGCGTGGTACGCCGTCACCCCGACATCAAATGGTTGCGGCGCGCCGCCGACATTGCTCAATTCGCGGCACAGCAAGCGCGCATTCTCGACGCCCTGTGGCAATGCCTGGACGGAGATGGTAAATTGCTATACGTCACATGCTCGGTGTTCGCAGAGGAAAACCACCGGCAGGTTGACGCATTTCTCGAGCGGCACCACGACGCCGAGCTACAGCCGCTCAACGCCGGCGGCCAATTACTGCCCGACAACCTGCATGATGGTTTTTTCTACGCCTTGCTCCGCAAGGTTTAATTTACCTCGGAAAAGGTTTTGGCCGCAGATCAACTTGCGCGGCTTTGCCTGCGTAATGTTATTGGGCTTGGCGCCGGCAACCGTACTGGCCGATGGCATACAAGTGAAAGCCGCCACATTTGAGCCCCACGAAGAAGGATACCGGCTGCAAGCGGACCTGGATATCGGACTAACCCATACACTGGAAGACGCGCTCAACAAAGGCGTGGCGCTGTATTTTGTCACCGAGTTTGAATTATCGCAGCCGCGCTGGTACTGGCTTGACAAGAAGGAAGCGCAGCTCAAGCATCAATACAAGCTCAGTTACAACGCGCTGACCCGGCAATATCGCTTGGGCGTGGGCAATCTGTATCAGAATTTTGCCACGCTGCAGGATGCGATGAGCTTGATGAGCCAGCTGCGCAGCCCGGTGAGGGTGGAAAACCACGCACTGGAAAAAGGCGAAAGTTATACCGCATCGTTGCGCATGCGTCTCGACGTGTCGTTGCTGCCCAAGCCGTTCCAGTTAAACGCGCTGGCTTCCAGGGACTGGACCCTGAATTCGGGCTGGTATCGCTGGGAGGTCACGCCATGAGATATTTCGTGATCCTGTGCCTGGGACTGGGGGCGGTGCTGATATTTTTGCTGTCCACCGCCAGCGCCAACACTTCGCTGTTTGCGCAACACTACCCGCTGATCCTGGCGCTTAACGGCGCCATCACGCTGTGCCTGATCGGGGTGGTGGTGGTGCAGTTGCTGGCGCTGCGCAAAAAACTTCTCGCCAAGGTATTCGGCGCCAAGCTTACCTTGCGTCTGGTGTTGTTCTTTTCTTTGATGGCGGTGCTGCCGGGCGCGCTGGTGTATGCCGTGTCGGTGCAGTTTCTCACCAAAAGCATCGAATCGTGGTTCGATGTGCGCGTGGAGAAAGCGCTGGAAGGCGGCCTGAACCTGGGCCGCACCAGCTTGGATAATTTGCTCAAGGACCTCAACAAGAAAGCCGATAGCGCGGCAATCTCGCTTTCCGAACTGCCGGTATCCGAGCATTTGACCGCACTCAATACTCTGCGCGAGCAGCTCGGTGTGCAGGAGGCCGCATTATTCAGCCAGCGCGGCAGCTTGATTGCTTTTTCCAGCAGCGAGAAAGGCGGACTGATGCCGGATTTGCCGGGCTCGGCTCTGCTCAAGCAAATCCGCCAGCAACAGGCCTACAGCGGCACCGATACGATCCCCGGCAAAGGGCTCTACCTGCGCGTGATGGTGCCGGTCAACGTGTTGAGCGTGAAGCAGGACATACGCGTGTTGCAGCTGTTACAACCGGTGCCGAAACAACTAGAGCAGGATGCGGAAACCGTACAGACGGTGTACCGCGATTATCAAGAGCTTTCTCTGTCGCGCGCCGGTTTGAAGCGCCTGTACGCGCTCACGCTGACGCTCACTTTGCTGCTGGCCTGGCTGTCCGCCATCGCGCTGGGATTCCTGATCAGCGAGCGCATGAGCGCGCCCCTCGAAGTACTGGCGGCAGGCACGCGTGCCGTGGCGCAAGGCGATTTCAGCCCGCGCCAGCCGGTGAAAAGCCGCGATGAACTGGGTGTGCTGACTCAATCATTCAATCTCATGACCCATCAACTGGCGGAAGCACGGGCGGCGGCCGATCGCCATCAGGAACAACTGCAAACCGCCAAGGCTTATTTGGAAAGCGTGCTCGCCAATCTTTCCGCCGGCGTGCTGGCGTTCGACCAGGGGTTTCATTTACGTTCGGCCAACACCAGCGCCGGGCATATTCTGCAAACCGATTTCGCGCAATGGCGCGGCACCCGCCTCGAAGACTGGCGCGGCGCGGCGGCGCTGCATGTTTTAAGCGAAAAGATACTTAATGCATTTCAGCGCGCCAAACAGGACGAATGGCAACAGCAGATCGAATACGCGGGACCTTCCGGCAACCAGGTACTGTTGCTGCGCGGCACGCGCCTTAGCGGCGCCGCGCATACGGGTTATGTGGTGGTGTTCGATGACATCACGTATTTATTGCAGGCGCAGCGCGACGCGGCGTGGGGTGAGGTAGCGCGGCGGCTGGCGCACGAAATCAAAAATCCGCTCACCCCGATCCAGCTTTCCGCCGAACGCCTGCAGTACAAGCTCGCCGGCAAGCTCGCCGCCCCCGATTTGGAAATACTGAGGCGTGCCACGCAAACCATCATCAGCCAGGTGGCGGCAATGCAGGGCATGGTGGATGCTTTCAGCGATTACGCCCGCTTGCCCGAACTCACGCTGCGCCCGCTTGATCTCAACCAGCTGCTGCGCGAAGTACTGGCGCTTTATGAGTCGCCTGTGCTGGCCATCAAACTCGAACTCGCGCCCCGCCTCGCGCCCGTGCCGGGCGACAAGACCCAGCTGCGCCAGGTGATACATAATCTGCTGCAAAACGCACAGGATGCGCTGACCGGCGTGACGGCGCCCGGCATCACGGTGCGCACCGAAACCTTGAACGGTCGCATACAATTAAGCATCCAGGACAATGGCAGCGGCTTCCCGGAACAATTGATGACGCGCTTGTTCGAACCTTATGTGACCAGCAAGCCCAAAGGCACCGGCCTGGGGCTCGCCATTGTCAAGAAAATCGTGGATGAACACAGCGGCGTGATTCATATTGCCAACATCAAACCGCATGGCGCTTGCGTCAGCATCTCGCTGCCGCTGGCGGCCTGAGCATGAACACGCCGGCGACCAATCAAATTTTAATCGTGGATGACGAAGTCGGCATTCGTGAACTGCTGTCAGAAATCCTGGAAGATGAAGGCTATCAGGTGCGGCTGGCGGAAAATGCCGGCCAGGCGCGCGCGCGCCGTCTGGAAGCGCGTCCGGATCTGGTTTTGCTCGATATCTGGATGCCGGATACCGACGGCATTAGCCTGCTCAAGGAATGGGCGAGCAGCGGGCTGTGGACCATGCCGGTGGTGATGATGTCCGGCCACGGTACCATTGAGACCGCGGTGGAAGCCACCCGCATCGGTGCTTTCGATTTCCTGGAAAAGCCGATCGCGATGCAAAAACTATTGAGCACGGTGGGAAGAGCATTGAAGCGCGCCACCGTTCGGACCCACACGCAGATCACGCTTAACAGCCTGGGTAAATCGCCGGTCATCAGCGAGCTCAAAAAGCGCTTGGAGCAAATCGCCAATTTGAATCAACCACTGCTTTTGGTGGGAGAGGTCGGCGCCGGAGCGGAATTGTGCGCGCGCTTCCTGCACCAACCCAACACGACCTGGCTGGCGCCTGAGGATACGATGCTGCTGGCGCAAGCACCCCAGGAGCTGCTGATGCGCGCCAGCGACGGATTGTTGTTTTTGAGCGAACTCGGCGCGCTTAGCAAGCAAGAGCAAAAAGGCCTGCTGCTGTTGACCAGCAAGCTTGCCAAGCACAATGTGCGGCTGGTTTGCGCTACCGCCAAAGCGTTGCCCGTGCTGGTGAGCCAGGGCGTGTTTGACGCCGATCTTTACCGCGCCATCGGCGCGCTGTCGCTGCCAGTACCGAGCCTGCGCGAACATCGCGAAGACATACCCGATCTGGCGCGGCTCATGCTCGCAGCCTGCGTGGAGGCTGGCGCAGTGCGGTTGCGCGAATTCAGCACACCGGCCTTGAACGCGCTGCGCAATTACGACTGGCCCGGCAATCTGCTGCAACTGGAAAACACGGTGCAGACGCTGGCGCTTACCGCAGTGGAAGAGGAAATCGGCGCCGAAGAAACCAACCACGCGCTGGCGCAATTTGACATCGAACCGCAACGCGCCGATCACAGCCTGCCGCTGGATGTTTCCTTGCGTGCTGCGCGCGACGCATTCGAGCGCGTCTACTTCAAGCACCACATCGCGAAGGAACGCGGCAACATGAGCCGGGTGGCGGAAAAAGTCGGACTGGAGCGCACTCATCTTTACCGCAAGCTCAAGCAGCTCGGGATCAAGCTCGACCGGCGCGGGCATGAAGAGTGAATTGGCGTGTGCCGACGTGCTTCTATAACTACGATAAGAATGTTTAATAGCTGGGAACCTTGTGGCGGGCGATAATTCGCCACTCCCCACCGGGCAGCCGAACTGCCGCAGAGGAACGAATCAATGGCGACATGCAAGGATTTAACCAACGCGATTCGCGCGCTGGCGATGGATGCCGTGCAGAAAGCGAATTCCGGCCATCCCGGGATGCCGATGGGAATGGCCGAAATCGCCGAAGTGCTGTGGAACCATTACCTGCACCACAATCCCGCTCATCCTCAATGGCCGGACCGCGACCGTTTTATTCTTTCCAACGGCCACGGCGCGATGCTGCATTACGCGCTGCTGCATCTCAGCGGTTACGACCTGCCGATGGAAGAATTAAAACGTTTCCGGCAATTGCATTCCAAGACACCGGGGCATCCCGAATACGGTTATGCGCCTGGCATCGAAACCACCACCGGTCCGCTCGGTCAGGGACTGGCCAACGCGGTGGGCATGGCGCTGGCGGAAAAAGTGCTGGCTGCCAGCTTCAATCGCCCCGGCTTTGATATCGTCAATCACTACACTTATGTTTTTCTGGGCGATGGTTGTCTGATGGAAGGTATTTCACATGAAGTCTGTTCGCTGGCCGGCACTTTGGGGCTCAACAAACTGATCGCGTTTTATGATGACAATGGCATTTCGATCGACGGCCATGTCGAAGGCTGGTTTACCGACGACACGCCCAAGCGCTTTCAAGCTTACGGCTGGCAGGTGATTCCAAACGTGGACGGCCATGATTTTGGCGCCGTGGAAGCGGCGATTAAAAAAGCCCGGCAGAGTACTGACCAGCCTACTTTAATTTGCTGCAAGACGGTAATCGGCATGGGCGCCCCCAACAAAGCCGGCAGCCATGATGCGCACGGCGCGGCGCTGGGTGAGGCGGAAGTCGCGGCCACGCGCGCTAACATCGGCTGGAATCATCCACCGTTTGAAATTCCCAAGGAAGTGTATGCAGGCTGGGATGCGCGCGACCGCGGTGCGCAACTCGAAGCCGATTGGAAGCGCAGATTCGCCGATTACGCGCAGCAATATCCCCAGGAAGCGGCGGAATTCACGCGCCGTACAGAGGGTGAATTGCCTGCCAATTGGCGCGCGCATGTCGCGCAGTTGCTGGCCAAAACAAATGAGAAAGCCGAGAGCATCGCCACCCGCAAGGCGTCGCAGAATGCAATTGAAAGCCTGGCCCCGGTTTTGCCCGAACTCATCGGCGGCTCGGCCGATCTCACCGGCTCGAATCTCACGATGTGGTCAGGCGCGCACGGCATCGCTAAAAACAACGGCGGCAATTACATCTACTACGGAGTGCGCGAATTCGGCATGGCCGCGATCATCAACGGCATGGCATTGCACGGCGGCGTGATTCCCTACGGCGGAACGTTTTTGATGTTCTCCGAATACGCACGCAATGCCCTGCGCATGGCGGCGCTGATGAAAAT
>JBOIFQ010000270.1:0-2112 GCA_050741655.1 Burkholderiales bacterium
GGCCCGTACTGCTCCCAGCGCGCGGATTCCTGCCACAGTTCCGCCGGCTGCACCGCCGGCATCAGCAACTCAATCGCGCCGCTGCGATTCATTTCCTCGCGCACGATGGCTTCCACCTTGCGCAGCACGCGCAGGCCCAACGGCATCCAGCTGTAAATGCCGCCGGCCAGGCGCTTGATGAGCCCCGCGCGCAGCATCAGGCGGTGGCTCGCCAGCTCCGCTTCGGACGGGGCTTCCTTGAGCGTGGAAAGGAAAAATTGCGAGACGCGCACGAGTCTTTCTCTGTCAAAAGTTCCGTATTTTACATTTTGGCGGCGCGCGCTGTCAGATTTTTAGAGCGCGCATGCAGCGCGGGAGCCTGGTATGCGGTGCTGGCGTAAATACACAATATCTTTCATTCTGCATCGAAATATGAAAAAATTGGCACGACTGAGGAATTGACGGGTGGTGGATATGATCGATAGAGATGGATATCGCCCCAACGTCGGCATCATTATTTTGAATTCCAGGAACGAGGTATTCTGGGGCAAGCGGGTAAAAGAGCATTCGTGGCAGTTCCCGCAAGGCGGTATCAAGCCGGGAGAAACCCCGGAGCAGGCGATGTACCGCGAACTCCTGGAAGAGGTGGGGTTGAGCCCGCAGCATGTGAAGATCATCGGGCGCACGCGCGATTGGCTGCGTTACGATGTGCCGTTTCAGTGGGTGCGGCGCGAATGGCGCGGCAGCTACAAAGGGCAAAAGCAAATCTGGTATCTGCTGCGGCTGGTGGGGCGGGATACCGATGTAAAGCTGCGCGCGACCGACCACCCGGAATTTGATGCCTGGTGCTGGCAGGGCTACTGGATGCCGCTGGAAGCGGTGATTGATTTCAAGCGCGACGTGTATCGTCAGGCGTTGGACGAGCTTTCGCGTTTCGTCAACACCGCCATGGGCGACCACGCGCATAAGAAACCGCGGCCGGCAGAACGTTAGTGCAGCGTGTTTTTTGCAAGGAGTGCTATAACAATAATAAGAGCCTGACCGCAATGATGGAGGTGCGCATGTTCAGGGACTATCCGGCGCTCACGCTGTTACCCCTGCCGGCTGCAACCGGTTTCCACCAACCCGCGCAAACCCTTCCGCAGCGGGTAAGTCTGGACAGCCCCGCCCTGGAATGCATGACTGATTTCAAGCAGGTTTCCGCCGCGACCATAGACCCCTTGCTTACCATCGATGCCGCCAATCAGACGATGATCGAGCGCGGCGTGCGCTTGTTGCTGGTGCTGGATCGTGCGCGCATGGTGGCGGGGATCATCACCGCCAACGATATTCTGGGCGAGAAGCCGCTGCAATTCATGCAGGAAAGCGCCATCAAGCGCAATGAAGTCCTGGTGCGCGACATCATGACGCCGCAACAGGGGCTCGAGGTGTTGAACCTGAATGATGTGCAGCACTCCAAGGTGGGGCACGTGGTGACTACGCTTAAAAAAAGCGGCAGACAGCATGCGATAGTGGTGGATAATGCCGGGCGCAAGATACGCGGGGTTTTTTCCGCTACCCAAATCGCACGGCAATTAGGTGTTTCCATTCAAACCACGGAAGTGGCGCGCACTTTTGCCGAGATCGAAGCGCTATTAAGTCATTAATTCATCCCGCGATTTAAGTTACACACGGCAGGGCATTATATTCCATTTAGTTCATAGATTAGAGTTAGTCTAAATAGCTGTATCGCCATTTCATAACTCAATATAAATTAATTTAAATCAATATATTACAGGAGTTAGCTATGCAACTTAGATGGTGAATACGCTCAATAAAACCCCAGTGGCGCGCAAACTCATGGACAACATGCTGGGAATACATCGGGAACCGCGGTTGCCGGAATATACCAGCGCCACTTTCCGCAACACCGCGGTAGCCGCATCCGGATTCGAAGCAAAAAACGGCAAGAATACACCGGACAAGGTAGCAGTATTTTCCACTTGCTATATCAATTACAACGGGCCGGGAATCGGTCATGACCTCCTGAAAATTCTCGCGCACAACGAGATTCCGCTACCAAATCCAGGAAATGCTGCGAGTGGAGCGCATTTTCGAAGAAGCGGGGATAGAGAATGAACTTCAGGCTTACAA
>JBOIFQ010000271.1:0-8412 GCA_050741655.1 Burkholderiales bacterium
GATTATCAGCTTTAAGTAACTTCGTGCAGGCGAATTCAAAAAAGCGGAAAAAAAGAATGGTTTTACTGCTACGAAAAAAATAATGTAATATATTTATTTTATTCGTCTTTTTCCATAAGCCGCTCGGGTATGGGAAGACCCGAAAGCAGCTCGTCATCATCGGCGGCTTCGCGTGAATCCGATTCCATTTCCTCTTCGTGCAGCAAGGCGATGGCTTTTTCGATGACCTGCGAGCGATTTTTGATGCCGTGGATCTTGCAATACTCTTCAACGAACTTGAGCAAGTCCGCGCGAATTTCAATTGTCAGTTTGCGTGTGGATTTCATCGATTCAATACTTTGTTACAAGGCTTTGCCACGGAAAACAAATAGGCCAGGTTTGCAGCCTCTCACCGGGTACCTCCTTTTAGCTAATATTACTCGATTTCTTGGCGCTATTCCGCTCCGCGCTGCGTAAAATCCCTGAGCCGGAAACCCACAGCCCACAGCGCGGCGAAATACGCCGCGGCGCCGAGCAAGACGATCCAGATTAAATTGAGCACGCGGCTCGCAGCCGGCATCACGAGCCAGGAGGCGCCGCTTCCCGATGCCATCCACAATACCGCACCCATGGCGTAAATCGCCAGCAAAATTTTCAGCGTGAACACCGGCCAGCCCGGTTGCGGCGCATAGGCGCCGGATTTGCGCAAATAGAAATACAACAGGCCGGAATTCAAACACGCGCCCAGCGCAATCGCCAGCGCCAGTCCCGCGTGCCGCAGCTGCCAGATGAAAACCAGGTTCATCAATTGCGTGGCGATCAGCGTGACGATGGCGATTTTCACCGGCGTCCTGATGTTTTGCCGCGCATAAAAACCCGGCGCCAGCACTTTGACGAAAATCATTCCCAGCAGGCCCGCGCTGTAGGCGATCAGCGCCTGGCGTGTCATCCACACATCGTTCTCGCTGAATGCGCCGTAATAAAACAGGGTGGCGATAAGTGGTGTGGCGAGCAGCGCGAGCGCCGCCGCCGCCGGCAGCGCCAGCAGCAAGGTCAAGCGCAGACCCCAGTCGAGGAGTTTTGAATATTCCGCGCCCGACTGATCCACATAATGCCGCGATAGACTGGGCAGCAAAATGGTGCCCAGCGCCACGCCCAGCATGCCGGCGGGAAATTCCATCAGCCGGTCGGCGTAATACAGCCAGGACACGCTGCCGGTCACCAGAAACGAAGCGAAAATGGTGTTGATGAGCAGGCTCAACTGGCTGATGGAAACACCGAACACCGCCGGCCCCATCAGCTTCAGGATGCGCCACACGCCTTCATCGCGGAAATTGAGCCGTAAGCGCGGCATCAACCCCAGCCGCGCGAGATGCGGGATTTGAAACGCGAGCTGCAGCACGCCGCCGATGAACACCGCCCACGCCAGCGCTTTAACCGGCGGATCGACATAAGGCGCGAGCCACAAAGCGCAGGCAATGAAAGACAGATTGAGCAGCGTGGGGGTAAACGCCGGCACCGAAAACTTGCTCCAGGTATTGAGCACGCCGCCTGCCAGCGACACCAGCGAAATGAACAGGATGTAAGGAAAAGTAATGCGCAACAGCTCGACGGTAATGGCAAATTTTTCCGGCGTGGCGGCAAACCCCGGCGCGCTGATATAAACAATGTACGGCGCCGCCAGCACGCCCAGCAGCGTCACCACAAACAGCGCCAGCGCGAGCAAGGCCGCCACATGGTCGATCAGCAGTCTGGCCCCTTCCTGGCCGCGCTGATTCTTGTATTCGGCAAGAATCGGCACGAAAGCCTGCGAAAACGCGCCTTCCGCGAACAGGCGCCGCAGCAGATTGGGAATGCGGAAAGCGACGAAGAAAGCGTCGGTTAAAATCCCGGCGCCGAAAATGCGCGCGATCACGGTATCGCGCACGAAACCCAGGATGCGCGAGATCAGGGTCATGCTGCTGACAGTGGCGAGCGCCTTCAATAAGTTCATAAGTAGCGGTTGCAAAGCAAGCTGAATAAACGTATCATTTCGCCCTTCGATTTACGCAGGGTTTCCCATGGCCAATATCGCCTCCGCCAAGAAACGCGCCCGCCAATCCGAAGTGCGCCGCCAACGTAACGCCGGCCAGGGCACCGAATTGCGCAGCGCCATCAAGAATGTCCGCAAGGCCATCGCCGCCGGCGACAAGGCCGCGGCCCAGGCCGCTTTCAAGCGCGCGGTCCCCGTCGTGGATTCCATTGCCGACAAAAAAATCGTCCACAAGAACCACGCCGCGCGTCATAAGAGCCGTCTTTCTCAAGCCATAAAGTCGATGCCCTAACAACTCCTCCGGGCACGCCCAGGCCGGGTCTGCAACTCCTGATCCTTGGCAAAATCCAGCTGGAAATGCAAGCCTGCGCCGCGCTTTCCCCGAAATGGATATCCACCGCCACGCATTTCACCCCGCCGCGGCAACCTGAGTAATGATTTCGGCGCTTGAGAATTAATTTCGGGCACCGGCTCATTATACCGGGGCTTGCATTGCGCCTGCATTTGGCGCATAAAGCGAGTTTTTAAACCCGCACAACAATTCATGCGCAAGCCGGTCAGCCGCGTCCTCGTCATCAACGACGAGAAGCTGGTATTAAAAGAACTCATCAAGGGTCTCAACGCCGCCGCGCGCGCGCTCGACAATCCTCTCGGCATCACTTTCAGCGGCGTCACCACCGTGCGCGAAGCGCTGGCGGCGATCGAACAAGACGGCGATTTGCAAACGGTGGTGGTGGACGATACGCTTTACTCGCTGAAAAACGACGGCAACGGTTCGCGCTCGAAGCAGATGTCGGCGCTGAAGCTGGTGCAGAAAATCACCGGCCTGCGCCCCGAACTCGATGTTTATATTCTGATCGCCAAGGAACAGGAAGATCAGGTGGTGGACACGCTGTTCGCCGAATCGGTGGACGGTTATTTCTATCGCGAGGAGCGCGATTACCGCGGCATGTACCGCATCCTCAACGCGCAAATCCAGGAAAAAGCGCGCACGCCGTTTTACGACCAGCTCAAGAACTATGTGCTGATGGCCAAGGACTCCTGGCATTCGCCGGGACATTCCAGCGGCGATTCCCTGCGCGACAGCCCGTGGATATCCGATTTCTACGAATTCATCGGCGAACACGTGTTCGATGCGGACTTGTCGGTCTCGGTGCCGATGCTGGATTCGCTGATGCAGCCCAACGGGGTGATCCTGGAAGCGCAGAAAATCGCCGCCAAGGCGTTCGGCGCGCGGCGCACCTTCTTCGCCACCAACGGAACCTCCACCGCCAACAAGGTGATTTTCCAGACGTTGATCGCGCCGGGCGAAAAATTATTGCTTGACCGCAACTGCCATAAATCGGTGCATCACGGGGTGGTGCTATCCGGCGCGCATCCCGTCTATCTGGATTCCTCGGTCAACCGCAAGTATGGCCTGTTCGGCCCGGTGCCCAAGCGCACGCTTTTGAAAGCCATCGAGGAGCATCCCGATGCCGAAGCGCTGGTGCTGACCAGTTGCACTTACGATGGTCTGCGCTATGATTTGCAACCCATCGTGAATGCCGCGCACCGCCACGGTATCAAGGTGGTGATAGATGAAGCCTGGTACGGCTTCGCGCGTTTCCATCCGGAGGTCCGCCCCACCGCGCTGGAAGCCGGCGCCGATTACGCCACCCAGAGCACGCATAAGGTGCTGTCCGCGTTTTCGCAGGCCTCGATGATTCATGTCAACGACGCGGATTTCAAGGAACATATCTTCCGCGAAAACTTCAACATGCACACTTCCACTAGCCCGCAATACACCATGATCGCGAGCCTCGACATCGCACGCAAGCAGGCGGTGACGGAAGGCTACAAACTGCTGTCGCGCACGCTGGCGCTGGCCAGGGAATTGCGCGAGCAAATCAATTCCAGCGGCGTGTTCCGCGTGCTGGAACTCGAGGACCTGCTGCCGGAAGAAGTCAAAACCGACAACATCCGCCTCGATCCGACCAAGGTCACGCTGGATATTTCACGCTGCGGCTACACGGTGGAAGATTTGCAGCAGGAGCTGTTCGAGCGCTACAACATTCAGGTCGAAAAATCCACGTTCAATACCCTCACCCTGCTGCTCACCATCGGCACCACGCGCAGCAAGGTGTCGCGCCTGTACGACGCGCTGGTGCGCATCGCACGCGAAGGCCGCGCCCCGCGCCGCTTGTATGCCACGCCGGAACTGCCGCGCTTCACGCACCTCAGATATCTGCCGCGCGATGCGTTCTACTGCGGCGGCGAGTTGATTCCGCTGGTGGACGAAAAAGACCGGGTGAACACCAGGCTTTCCGGCAAGGTGTGCGCCGACCAGATTGTGCCTTATCCACCCGGCATACCGGTGCTGGTACCGGGACAGGTGATTACCGCCGAAATTATTCATTATCTGGTGAGCCTGCTGCGCAGTCAGAAAAGAGTGGAGTTGCACGGCATCGTGTTCGACGGTTATCTGCCCACCTTGCGCACTCTCACCAAGGCGGAAGAGAAAGACTTGAAAAAACTTAAGCAATAATTGCGGCAAGTGTATAATTCAATAAAATTATCCATTTAGGCGCACGGCGGCTTCTGGCCGCCATTTGTTTTTGGGAAACACCATGTCGCATTTGATGAACACTTACGCCCGCTTGCCCGTCGCCTTCGCGCGCGGCGAAGGCGTCTGGCTGTGGGACGCGGACGGTAAACGTTATCTCGATGCCATCGCCGGCATCGCGGTGAACGGGCTCGGCCATGCGCATCCCAAACTGGTGCAGGCGCTGAGCGCGCAGATACGCACGCTGATACACACCTCCAATTTGTATCAGGTGCAAAAACAGGAGGAACTGGCGGCCAAACTCGCGGCGCTCGCTCACATGGACCAGGTATTTTTCTGCAACTCAGGCGCGGAAGCCAACGAAGCGGCGATCAAACTGGCGCGGCTCTACGGCCACCAGAAAGGCGTGGACAACCCGACCATTATCGTGATGGAAAAAAGTTTTCACGGTCGCACCCTGGCCACGCTGTCCGCCAGCGGTTCGCGCAAGATACAGGCCGGGTTCGAGCCGCTGATGGGCGGTTTCGCGCGCGCGCCTTACAACGACCTAGACGCGGTGGCGCAAGTCGCCACCCATAACAAAGACATCGTGGCGGTGTTGGTGGAGCCGATTCAGGGCGAAGGCGGAGTGCGTATTCCGCTGCCGCTGCCGGCTTATTTCCAAGGCTTGCGCCGCGTGTGCGATGCGCAAGGCTGGCTGCTCATGCTCGATGAAGTACAAAGCGGCATCGGCCGCACCGGTAAATGGTTTGCACACCAGCATGCGGACATCCAGCCCGACGTGATGACGCTGGCCAAGGGCCTGGGATCGGGCGTGCCCATAGGCGCGTGTCTGGCTGCGCGCAAAGCCACTGAGGTATTCAAGCCCGGCAATCACGGCTCGACTTTCGGCGGCACTCCCCTCGCCTGCACCGCGGCGCTTGCCACGCTCGCCATCATCGAGGAAGAAAACCTGATGGCGCACGCGCTCAGGCTGGGTGAATTCATCCGCAACGGTTTCGCCGAAAAACTCGCCGGCATGAACGCGCAAATTCGCGGGGAAGGATTGATGATAGGCATCGAGCTCGCGCGCCCGTGCGGCGAACTGGTGCGGCTCGCGCTGCAGCAGGGGCTGCTGATCAACGTGACCGCGGAAAACGTGATCCGGCTGCTGCCGCCGCTCATCATGCAGGAAGCGGAAGCGCGGTTATTGATTGACGGCTTGAGCGATCTGATAACCGAATTCGTCAAGCAGCCCGCGGCGGCGCGCGCCTGAGCATCATGCACATAAAACATTTTCTGCAATTGAGGGATTTCGAACCGCACGAGTTCGACTACGTGTTCGAGCGCGCGCGCCTGCTGAAAGCGCGGCAGCAACGCGGCGAGCTTTATCAACCTTTAATCGGCAAGACACTGGCGATGATTTTCGAAAAAAACTCGACGCGCACGCGGGTGTCGTTTGAGGCCGGCATGAACCAGCTCGGCGGCTCGGCGCTGTTCCTGTCCCCGCGCGACACCCAGCTTTCGCGCGGCGAACCGATCGAGGACGTGGCGCGCGTGCTGTCGCGCATGGCCGACATGGTGATGATCCGCACTTTCGAGCAAAGCATCATCGAACGCTTCGCCGCGCATTCGCGCGTGCCGGTGATCAACGGGCTCACCAACGAATATCATCCGTGCCAGATTCTCGCGGATATCTACACTTACCTCGAGCAGCGCGGCTCGATCAAAGGCAAAACCGTGGCCTGGGTGGGCGACTCGAACAACGTGTGCAATTCCTGGCTGCAGGCGGCGAAGCTGTTCGACTTCAATTTCCACGTCGCCACCCCACCGGGCTACGAACTCGAGCCGGAGCGCGGCGAAAGCTACGCCAGCATGCATCTCGAATGCTTCGGCGATCCGCACGACGCGGCGCGCGGCGCCGATCTGGTGACCACCGATGTGTGGACCAGCATGGGTTACGAAAACGAAAACGAGGCGCGCAAGAAAGTGTTCGCGAATTTCCGCGTGGACAAGGAAATGATGGCGCTGGCCAAGAAAGACGCGCTGTTCATGCACTGCCTGCCGGCGCACCGCGGCGAGGAGGTAGCGGCGGAAGTGCTGGATGGGCCGCAATCCGTGGTGTGGGATGAAGCGGGAAACCGCCTGCATACGCAGAAAGCGCTGATGGAATATTTGCTGTTGGGAAAGATTAAAACCTGAGAGCATGAACCGCAAAGGACGCGAAGTATGCAAAGGAAAACGTAAGAAAATCTTGAGCCACAGAGGCCACTGAGATCACGGAAGAAATCCCAATATAGTTTTTTCGTGCTCTGTGTTCTCTGTGGCAAATGGTTTTGTTTTCGCTTGCGTCCCTGGCGGTGAGAAACCTTTTAAAAATGAGTAAATGATGAGCGATATTAAAAAAGTAGTGCTCGCCTATTCCGGCGGGCTGGACACCTCGGTCATTCTGAAATGGCTGCAGGATACCTATAAATGCGAGGTGGTGACTTTCACCGCCGACATCGGCCAGGGCGAGGAACTGGAACCGGCGCGCGCCAAGGCGCGGAAGCTGGGCGTGAAGGAAATTTTCATCGCCGATTTGCGCACGGAATTCGTGCGTGATTTCGTGTTCCCGATGTTCCGCGCCAACGCGCTTTACGAAGGCGAATATCTGCTCGGCACCAGCATCGCGCGCCCGCTGATCGCCAAATGGCAAGTGGAAATCGCGCGCCAAACCGGGGCCGACGCGGTGGCGCATGGCGCGACCGGCAAGGGCAACGACCAGGTGCGCTTCGAGCTGGGCTATTACGCTCTGGAGCCGAACATCCGCGTCATCGCCCCGTGGCGCGAATGGGATCTGACGTCACGCGAAAAACTGCTGGCTTACGCGCACAAGCACGGCATCGCGGTGGATGCGCAACAGCCCGGCGGTTCGCCTTACAGCATGGACGCCAATCTGCTGCATATTTCCTACGAAGGGCGCAATCTGGAAGACCCTTCCCAGGAGCCCGAGGAAAGCATGTGGCGCTGGACGGTGGCGCCGGAAAAAGCGCCGGAGCAGCCGGAATATGTGGAATTGGAATACCGGCAAGGCGACATCGCCGGCGTCAATGGCGTGCGGCTCACTCCTGCCGAAGTGCTGACCGCGCTCAACCGCATCGGCTGCAAACACGGCATCGGCCGCCTGGATCTGGTGGAAAACCGCTACGTCGGAATGAAATCGCGCGGCTGTTACGAAACGCCGGGCGGCGCCATCATGCTCAAGGCGCACCGCGCCATCGAGTCGCTCACGCTGGATCGCGAAGTGGCGCATCTCAAGGACGATTTGATGCCGCGCTATGCCGCGCTGATATACAACGGCTACTGGTTCAGCCCCGAGCGCGAAATATTGCAGCAGATGATAGATGCATCGCAAGCGGCGGTGAACGGCCGGGTGCGCGTCAAACTCTACAAGGGCAATGTGATGGTGACCGGGCGCAGATCGGAAAGCGATTCGCTGTTTGATGCCAAAATCGCGACTTTCGAGGACGACGCCGGCGCGTACAATCAAAAAGACGCGGCCGGCTTCATCAAACTCAATGCGCTGAGGATGCGCATCGCCGCGAAGCTGAAAGGCAAATCTTAACCACAGAGGCACAGAGACACAGAGATTTTCTGAATTTAAACCGGAAAAGTTTTTGATTTTCTCTGCGTCTCTGTGGTTCAAGCTTTTAAGGAATTTACACCATGCCCTCATTCGATATCGTGTCCCAGGTTGACAAGCAGGAACTCAAAAACGCGCTCGACCAGTGCAACCGCGAAGTGTCCACCCGTTTCGACTTCAAGGGTTCGGACGCGCGCGTGGAGCAGAAGGAATACGAGTTCTCCGTTTACGCCGACGATGAATTCAAGCTCGGGC
>JBOIFQ010000272.1:0-4168 GCA_050741655.1 Burkholderiales bacterium
CCATCCTGGTGGTGGGTTTCATCTATGAATGGAAAAAGGGGGCCCTCGAGTGGGAGTAAAGATATGGGCGCGATAGAAACGATCACTGAAAAAGGTTTCGTCACCACGAAACTCGACGATCTCATCAACTGGACGCGCACCGGTTCGCTGTGGCCGATGACGTTCGGTCTCGCTTGTTGCGCGGTGGAGATGATGCACGCCGGCGCTTCGCGCTACGACCTGGACCGCTTCGGCATCATGTTCCGCCCCAGCCCGCGCCAGTCCGATGTCATGATCGTGGCCGGCACGCTGTGCAACAAGATGGCGCCCGCGCTCAGAAAAGTCTATGACCAGATGGCGGAACCGCGCTGGGTGATTTCGATGGGTTCGTGCGCCAACGGCGGCGGTTATTACCATTATTCCTACTCGGTGGTGCGCGGCTGCGACCGCATCGTGCCGGTGGATATTTATGTGCCGGGCTGTCCGCCCACGGCCGAGGCGCTGCTGTACGGCATCATTCAACTGCAAAATAAAATCAAACGCACCAACACGATTGCTCGCTGAGAGCAAAAAATTAATGACCACTCGCATCGAAACCCTTGCGTCCTGCCTGAAAACCTCTCTGGGCGAACGCGTGGTCAAGCTGGATCAAGCCGCCGGCGAAATCACAGTGACCCTTAAGCCCGCGCACTGGCTGGCCGCGGCGCAGATTTTGCGCGACGATCCCAATCTGCGTTTCGAGCAATTGATCGATCTGTGCGGTGTCGATTACCAGGATTATCGTGAAGGCGAATGGAGTGGTCAGCGCTTCGCCGTGGTGTGCCACCTGCTGTCGCTTGCCCACAATTGGCGCCTGCGCATCAAATCCTTTGCCCGCGACGATGCCTTCCCGGTATTCGATTCGCTGATTCCGGCGTGGCCATGCGCCAACTGGTACGAGCGCGAAGCGTTTGATTTGTTCGGCATGATGTTCACCGGCCATCCCGATCTGCGCCGCATTCTCACCGATTACGGCTTTGCCGGCCATCCCTTCCGCAAGGATTTTCCGCTTTCCGGAAACGTGGAAATGCGCTACGACCCGGATTTGCAGCGCGTGATTTACCAGCCGGTCAGCATCGAGCCGCGCAACAACGTGCCGCGCATTGTGCGCGAGGAAAACTATGCCGATGCCGAAGGCTTCAGGAAAGGATGAATTCACAGGATCAACAGGATGACGAAAACAAGATTAACAGGATTTTTGAAAAAAATTAAATCCTGTAAATCCTGAAAAATCCTGTGAATCCTGTCTATTGAATATGGCCGAGATTAGAAATTACACCATGAACTTTGGCCCGCAGCACCCGGCGGCGCACGGAGTGCTGCGGCTGGTGCTCGAACTCGATGGCGAGGTGATTCAGCGCGCCGATCCGCACATCGGCTTGCTGCATCGCGCCACCGAAAAACTCGCCGAGCACAAGACCTATCTGCAATCGGTGCCGTACATGGACCGCCTGGATTACGTCTCCATGATGTGCAACGAGCATGCTTATGTGCTGGCGATTGAAAAACTGCTCGCCCTCGATGTGCCTTTGCGTGCGCAATACATTCGCGTCATGTTCGATGAGATCACGCGCATCCTGAACCATTTGCTGTGGCTGGGCGCGCATGCGCTCGATGTCGGGGCGATGACGGTTTTCCTGTATGCGTTCCGCGAGCGCGAGGATTTGATGGATTGCTACGAAGCGGTGTCGGGCGCGCGCCTGCATGCCGCGTACTACCGTCCGGGCGGAGTTTACCGCGATCTGCCCGACGCCATGCCGCAGTATCAGGCGTCGAAAATCCACAACGCGGCGGAAGTGGCGAAACTCAACGCCAACCGCCAAGGCTCACTGCTGGATTTCATCGAGGATTTCACGCGCCGTTTCCCGCGCTATGTGGACGAATACGAAACCCTGCTCACCGACAACCGCATCTGGAAGCAGCGCACCGTCGGCATCGGCGTGGTCTCGCCCGAGCGCGCCCAGGCGCTGGGCTTCACCGGGCCGATGCTGCGCGGCTCGGGAGTGGAATGGGATTTGCGCAAGAAGCAGCCGTATGAAGTTTACGGCGAGATGGATTTCGATATTCCAGTGGGCGTGAACGGCGATTGCTACGACCGCTACTTGGTGCGCATCGAGGAAATGCGCCAGTCGAACCGCATCGTCAAGCAATGCCTGGACTGGTTGCGCGGGAATCCCGGGCCGGTGATCACCGGCAACCACAAAATCGCGCCGCCGTCGCGGGTGGAAATGAAGCAGAACATGGAGGAATTGATCCACCACTTCAAGCTTTTCACCGAAGGCTTTCATGTGCCGGAAGGCGAAGCCTATGCCGCGGTGGAAGCGCCCAAGGGTGAGTTCGGCATTTATCTGGTTTCCGACGGCGCCAACAAACCGTACCGCCTGAAAATCCGCGCGCCGGGTTTCCCGCATCTGGCGGCGCTGGACGAAATGTCGCGCGGCCACATGATCGCTGATGTGGTGGCGATCATCGGCACCCAGGATATCGTGTTTGGCGAGATTGACCGTTAAAAAGCGTGAATAAGTGAACAGGTGAATAAGTGAACAAGTGTTATAGGCACAATTTAAATCGCTACCCGTTCACTCGTTCACTCGTTCACTTGTTCACTATTATTTTATGCTGAGCATCGACGCACTGAAAAAAATCGACCAAGCCATCGCCAAATATCCACCCAATCGCCAGCAATCGGCGGTGATGGCGGCGCTTACCATCGCGCAGGACGAAAAAGGCTGGCTGTCGAACGAGATCATCGATTTCGTCGCGCACTATCTCAACATGCCGCCGATCGCGGTATACGAAGTGGCGACGTTTTACAGCATGTACAATTTGCAGCCCGCCGGCCGATACAAGATCACGCTTTGCACCAATCTGCCGTGCGCCCTTTCCGGCGCCAATGTGGCGGCCGAGCATCTGAAGAAAAAACTCGGCGTGGATTTCAACCAAACCACCGCGGATAGTTTGTTCACGCTCAAAGAAGGCGAGTGCATGGGCGCCTGCGGCGATGCACCGGTGCTGCTGGTCAACAACAAGCGCATGTGCGGTTTCATGACGCCGGATAAACTCGATGCCCTGCTCGCGGAGTTGAACCCATGACCTGTCTGCACGGCCGCCATCTCAATCCTGTCATCGTGGCCGGCCTCGACGGCAACAACTGGCGGCGCGCCGATTACGAGCAGCGCGGCGGTTATGCCGCGCTGAAAAAAATCCTGGCGGAAAAAACCGCGCCGGAACACATCATCAATGAACTGAAAAAATCCGCGCTGCGCGGGCGCGGCGGCGCGGGTTTTCCGACCGGCTTGAAATGGAGTTTCATGCCGCGCGCGTTTGCCGGCGACAAATACCTGGTATGCAATTCGGATGAGGGCGAACCGGGCACTTTCAAGGACCGCGACATCATGCGCTACAACCCGCATATCCTGATCGAGGGCATGGCGATCGCCGCCTATGCGATGGGCGTGAAAACGGGCTACAACTATGTGCACGGCGAAGTGTGGGACTGCTACGAGCGCATGGAACAGGCGGTGCAGGAAGCGCGCGCCGCGGGTTATCTCGGGGAAAATATTCTGGGCAGCGAATTCAGTTTCAATCTTTACAACCATCACGGCTACGGCTCCTATATCTGCGGCGAGGAAACCGCGCTGCTGGAATCGCTGGAAGGCAAGAAAGGCCTGCCGCGCTTCAAACCGCCGTTTCCCGCCAGCTTCGGCCTTTACGGCAAGCCGACCACCATCAACAACACCGAAACTTTCGCCGCCGTGCCTTATATCATCGTCAACGGCGGCGAAAAATTCCTCAGTCTGGGCAAACCCAATAATGGCGGCACCAAGATTTTTTCCGTCTGCGGTCATGTCAAGCAGCCGGCGAATTACGAGGTGCCGCTCGGCACGCCGTTCGCTCGTTTGCTGGAACTTGCGGGCGGCATGCGCGGCGGCAAAAAACTCAAGGCCTGCGTACCCGGCGGCTCCTCGATGCCGGTGCTGCCTGCCGACATCATGCTCAAGACCGACATGGATTACGATTCCATCGCCAAGGCCGGCTCCATGCTGGGGTCGGGGGCGGTCATCATCATGGATGAGACGGTATGCATGGTGCGGGCGCTGGAGCGCTTGTCGTATTTTTATTACGAGGAATCCTGCGGCCAGTGCACGCC
>JBOIFQ010000273.1:0-3700 GCA_050741655.1 Burkholderiales bacterium
TTCCAGCAGCGAGCCTTCGATCATTACCAACGCCCAGATCAATTCCGGCGACACCGCGTGGATGCTGAGTTCCACCGCGCTGGTGCTGCTCATGACCATTCCCGGTCTGGCGCTGTTCTACGGCGGCATGGTGCGCAAGAAGAACGTGCTCGCCACGCTGATGCAAAGTTTCGCCGTCTGCTGCGTGGTGACCATACTGTTCATGGTCATCGGCTACACCATCGCTTTTACTCCCGGCTCGCCTTATTACGGCGGCATGAGCCGGCTGATGCTGAATGGCCTGACTTATGTGAAAGACATTGCCGCCGTGGCCGCGACCAAGGACACGCCCGCGGTCGCCGCCATAGTAGGCCAGGTGTCGGTGAGTCATATCGCCAACACCATTCCGGAATCGGTATTTTTCATGTTCCAGATGACGTTCGCCATCATCACGCCGGCGCTGATCGCGGGCGCTTTCGCCGACCGCATGAAATTCTCCGCCATGCTGATATTCATGTCGCTGTGGTCGGTACTGGTGTATTCGCCCATCGCGCACTGGGTATGGGAGCCGGGTGGCTGGCTGGCGGCGTTGGGCGTGCTCGATTTCGCGGGCGGCACAGTGGTGCATATCAACGCCGGTATCGCCGGCCTGATGTGCGCGCTGGTGCTGGGCAAGCGTGTGGGTTATGGCAAGGAAGCCATGCCACCGCATAACCTGACTCTGACCGTGATCGGCGCGTCTTTGCTGTGGGTGGGCTGGTTCGGTTTCAACGCCGGTTCCGCGGTAGCCTCCGACGGCCGTGCCGGCATGGCGATGGCGGTGACACAAATCGCGACTGCCGCCGCCGCCCTGGCGTGGATGTTTGCCGAGTGGCTCACCAAGAAAAAACCTTCGGTGCTGGGTATCGCTTCCGGCGCTGTAGCGGGACTGGTGGCGATCACTCCGGCGTCGGGCTTTGTCGCTCCGGGCGGCGCGCTCGTCATCGGCATCGCCGCCGGTGTGCTCTGCTTCTGGGCTTCGACCTCGCTCAAGAAAATGCTGGGCTACGATGACTCTCTGGACGCTTTCGGCGTGCACTGCATCGGCGGTATCGTCGGCGCTCTCTTGACCGGCGTGTTCGCGGTAAAGGCATTCAGCGGCCTGGACGCCAGCGTGATGACCCAGGCGATAGGCGTGGCCTCGACCCTGATTTACTCGGGAGTGATGAGCTTTATCATCCTCAAGGTAATTGATATGGTCATCGGCCTGCGCGTGAGCGAAGAACAGGAGCGCGAAGGTCTGGATATTTCCTTGCACGGCGAGCAAGTGCTTTAAACCTCGTAACAAATTTCCTCTAAGGGGGCGCGCAAGCGCCCCTCTTTTTTTGTCCGCGCCGCCTGACACGGACTTGCGCTTTCCGTTACAATAGCGGTTCCCCTATTCTTCAACCCTCCTATGCCAGTCCCGCATCTAGCCGCCACGTTTCCCGGGCACGCGCCCGATCTGGAAAAACACCTGGTGGAGAAAGTCTCCACCATCGAGCATTGGCTGCGCGGCCAGTGGCAGGAGCGCGCCGCGCCGTTTTATGCTTCGGTGGATTTGCGCAACAGCGGCTTCAAGCTGGCGCCGGTGGACACCAATCTTTTTCCCGGCGGCTTCAATAACCTGAATCCCGATTTCATGCCGCTGTGCGTGCAGGCGGCGATGACCGCAGTGGAAAAAATCTGCCCCGACGCCAGGGGCGCGCTGATTGTTCCCGAGAACCACACGCGCAACACTTTTTACTTGCAGAACGTGGCGGTGCTGCAATCCATACTGCAACAAGCGGGAATGAACGTGCGCATCGGCAGCCTGCTGCCCGAAATCAGCGCACCCACTGCAATCCAGCTTTCCGGCGGCGGCAGTCTTACGCTGGAACCGCTGGTGCGCAAGGGCAATCGTCTGGGGGTGGCCGATTTCGATCCCTGCGTGGTGGTGCTCAACAACGATTTATCCGCCGGCGTGCCTGACATTCTCAAAAATCTGGAGCAGGCATTGCTGCCGCCGCTGCACGCCGGCTGGGCGACGCGGCGCAAATCCAACCACTTCGCGTATTACAACAAGGTGGCCGAGGAATTCGCGCAGCTCATCGGACTGGATCCGTGGCTGGTTAATCCTTATTTCGCCACCTGCGGCGAAATCAATTTCCACGAGCGGCGCGGCGAGGAATGCCTGGCCGGCTGGGTGGACGAAATCCTGCGCAAAACCCGCGTCAAATATCAGGAATACGGCATCAAGGACGAGCCGTTCATCATCGTCAAGGCCGACGCCGGCACTTATGGCATGGGCATCATGACAGTGAAAGATGCGTCCGAAGTGCGCGATCTCAACCGCAAGCAGCGCAACAAAATGTCGGTGGTGAAAGAAGGCCTGGAAGTCACCGAAGTCCTGGTGCAGGAAGGCGTGTATACCTTCGAACGCATCCACGAAGCGGTGGCCGAACCGGTGGTGTACATGATTGATCATTTCGTGGTGGGCGGATTTTACCGCGTGCATACCAGCCGCGGCACCGACGAAAACCTGAATTCACCCGGCATGCAATTCGTGCCGCTGGCATTCGAGAGCCCCTGCTCCACTCCCGATCCGACCCAGCCCGGTTGCGTGCCCAACCGCTTTTATGCTTACGGAGTGGTGGCGCGCCTGGCGCTGATTGCCGCCGCCATCGAACTGGAACAAGGCCAGACAGTCAACGAAAAAGCGCTTGCCTAGCACTGCTCGATGAAATTCGCTTTCGTACTCGATCCGCTCGATTCCCTCAAGATTTACAAGGATTCCAGCTATGCCATGATGGCGGAAGCCGCCGCGCGCGGCCACGCGCTTTATGCCATGCAACAGCAGGATATCGTCCTGCAAATGGGACGGGTGCTGGGACACGCGCGCCAGCTCACGCTCACCGGCGATACAGACAATTGGTACCGCGCGGACGAAACCGAAGTCATGCCGCTCGAGCGTTTCGACGCGGTGCTGATGCGCAAGGACCCGCCGTTCGACATGGAGTATATCTACAGCACTTATCTGCTGGAGCTGGCGGAAGCACAAGGCGCGAAAGTTTTCAACCGGCCGCGCGCGCTGCGCGATTACAACGAAAAACTCGCCATCGCCAAATTCAATTTCTTCACCGTGCCCACGCTGGTCACCCGGCAGGCAGAGTTGATTGTGAAATTTTTGTCACAGCATCATGACGTGATACTCAAGCCGCTCGACGGCATGGGCGGCAAATCGGTTTTTCGGGTGCGTGAAGACGACGTGAACCTGAATGCGATTATCGAGACCCTGACGCAAGATGGCGGCACCAGCATCATGGCGCAGCGCTACATTCCGGAAATCCTGAAAGGCGACAAACGCATTCTGCTGATAGACGGCAAACCCGTGCCGCATGCGCTGGCGCGCATTCCCAAAGCCGGAGAGACGCGCGCCAATCTCGCCGCCGGCGGCACCGGGGTGGCGCAACCGTTGTCAGAGCGAGACCTGGAAATCGCGCACGCACTGGGCCCGCAACTGCGCGCGCAAGGCCTGCTGCTGGCCGGCCTCGATGTGATTGGCGATTACCTCACCGAAATCAACGTGACCAGCCCCACCTGCATGCGCGAAATCGCCGATCAGACTGGTTTCAATGTCGCCGGCATGATGCTGGACGCGCTGGAGAAAGCCGTGAGGAGTGAGGGGTGAGGTGTGATAGCAAACCCACCCTCACCCTAACCC
>JBOIFQ010000274.1:0-3608 GCA_050741655.1 Burkholderiales bacterium
CGATGAAGTGGATGTGATTCAGGCCGCTCCATTCGGTGTTGAAGCGGTAGCCGCCAGCTTGCGCGGATAGCAGATAGGCGCGCAGCCGGTCTTCGTAATGCCCTGCCTGATTCGCCTGCCAGTGTTCGATACGAGCGTTGGCTATGGGCTGGCAGTCCCGGCTCGAAACCACCTGTCCCTGAATCAGCAAGCCTGCGCCGACATCGGTTTTCTGGTTCGTAATGGGTTTGTAGTTGTTGCCGAGAAAGGTCTGCGGCGTGGGCGCACAATCGGCGGCAAGCGCCGCGAGCGGAGTAAAAATCAAAAGCAGAAAAAGGCTTGATTTGAGCATCGCATCCTCCTTGGGGGGCGCTGATTGGAGCAGCAAAATGGCATCGAGTTCCCCCAGTCAGGTGGCCAAACCCTGCTGGATGAGAAATTTATGCAGCACTCGCAGGCGCACGGTGGAATCGTTGATTTCCAGCATTTTCTGTTTGGCCGCGAGTTTCAGCGGCAGCACTTCGGCCAGGCGGTAACCGACCCAGGTGGCGTCGTCGAATCTGGCCGGCAGCAGGAAACGCTCGGCGCCGATTTTCTGCATAATAAGTTTCAGCACCGTCGCACACTGTTGCAAATCCGTTGCAATCGCGGCTTCCCCTTCCGCTTCGAGCATCATCACTTCGGCATTAATCAAGCCGTCTTTCGCCGCCGCGCGGTTTACCATGCGGAAACGCCGCACGCCCACGGTTTTCAAATGCA
Organism: Burkholderiales bacterium; assembly: GCA_050741655.1. Lineage (GTDB taxonomy): Bacteria > Pseudomonadota > Gammaproteobacteria > Burkholderiales > JAHFRG01 > JAHFRG01. Next base: position 739 of record JBOIFQ010000274.1, read on the forward strand.
GCACGCCGAGTTGTTGCATGTCCCATTCGGTAATCGCGGCGGTGCAGCCGATGTCTTCGGGTACGGCAGGTACACCAACCTCATTGCCCTCCTTTATCAGGCACACGCCGAACGGTTTGTTGTCGCGCAGACACGACTTGCTCATGTCCATGTAGCGCGCCTCGAAAATTTTCAGCAGCAGCAGGCCGCCGGGGTAGAGCACGGTATTGAGCGGAAAAATCGGTAGCGTTTGCGGCGGCGGATTTTTTGCAAACGGGTTGAGATTCACGGCGGTTTCAATCCGCGCCCCAGCGTCCGGCGAGTTCATGCGCGATGCCGAGATGATCGAGGATGCGCGCCACCACGAAATCCACCAGATCCTGAACTTTTTGCGGGTGCTGATAAAAACCGGGATTGGCCGGCAAGACCACGGCGCCGGCGCGTGAAAGTTTCAGCATGTTCTCCAGATGAATCGCGGACAAGGGCGTCTCGCGCGGCACCAGAATCAGCTTGCGCTTTTCTTTCAGCATCACATCGGCGGCGCGCTCGATCAGATTGTCGCTCAATCCGGCGGCGACGGCGGCCAGCGTGCCCATGCTGCACGGGCAGATCACCATGGCGTGCGCCGGATTGGAACCCGACGCCACCGGCGCGAACCATTCCTCGCGCCCGAACACTTTCAGCGTGTTTTCACTTGCACGGTATTGGTCGCGGAAAAATTTTTCGACCTCTTTAGGCTTGGAAGGCAGCGCCAGATTCATTTCCTGCTGTGCCACGATTTGCGCCGCTTGCGAATACAACAAATACACACATACGCCGCTGGTGAGCAGCGTTTCGAGCAGGCGCACGCCATAAGGCATGCCGGAGGCGCCGGTGAAAGCCAGCGTGATGGTCTGGTTCATGCGCGCATTCTAGAGCAGCGGCGCATGGGTCTCAAACCGGCGCGAGGGGGTGGCGTCCGCTTGCAGCCATTTGGCGGCGATCAATCCGTTGAGCGTGCCGAACAGCAGCGCGGCAAAGGCAAAAACCGGGACCAGATAGGCCACACCTGTGTGCGGAATCAGCCACAGATAAACCACCAGCAGTTGCGCGCCGATATGCGCGAACGCAGCCAATATGCTGTGACTCACCGGGCCGAAATAATCCGCCGGCAAGGCGCGTGTGACGGCGAGCATCACCAAGCTTAAAACCGCGCCGCTCAAGCTCAGGAAAAATCCCGGCGAGAGAAAAGTGCCGAGCAAGAAGCTGGCGCAGACCACGCGCAGCAGCGCGACCCAGACCGCGATGCGCAGCCCGTGGCGTTGTAGCACCACCAGGGTAATGATGTTGGCGAGCCCGGGCTTGATTCCCGGCAGGGGTGAGGGAATCCCGGCTTCCAGCAGAGTAAATCCGATTGCGTACGCCGCCAGTTTGGCGATACGGTGATCTTCCGCGGTCGTCTGCAGTTCAATAATTGAGTGAGTCATAGCTGGAATCACGGCCGCGCAGCTCGAGGCTGATCTGGTTGGGCAGGCAGATGGCGATTTCGCCGGCGCTTTTGAGCCAGCCTTGTTTCACGCAGTATTGGCGCGGGCCGGGGTCGGAACTGATGCGCGCCGCACGCTCATGAATCGCGATGCGGGTCACGCCCAGCGGGCCCGGAACCGTGAGCGTCTGATCGGCGGGCAGTGCCACTTCGGCGAAGATTTTGCCGCCGCTGCGGATAATCGCGGATTGCGGCGCATCGTGCCGCCACAATTGCGTGGTCAAGGTGGCGCAGAAAAACAGGCCGCAGGCAAATACCAGCCAATCGCCGGGTTTGGTCAAGTGCAGGGGGTTCATGCTGTTAAACCAGCTCGCGGTGGCGCACCAGCACCGGGTTGCCGGCGCGGAAATGCGCGGCCAGCCGCTCCGCGAAATAGACCGAACGATGGCGTCCGCCGGTGCAGCCCAGCGCCACCGTCAGATGGCTGCGGTTGTCGCGCATGAAACACGGCAGCCAGTTTTCGATGAAGCGCCGGATGTCGGCCAGCATGTCGGTCACGTTTTTTTCTTTTTGCAGAAACTCAATCACGGCGGGATCCTTGCCGGTGAGTTCACGCAAATCCGGGTCGTAATGCGGATTGGGCAGGCAGCGCACATCGAACACCAGATCGGCGTCGAGCGGGATGCCGTTCTTGAAACCGAAAGACTGGAACAGCAGGGTGAGCCGGGTGCGGTCTATTTTCACCAGATCCTTGATCCAGGCGCGCAGCGCATTGGGATTCAGATCGCTGGTGTCCAGATGTTGCGCCAGATCGCCGATATCGGCCAGCCGCTCGCGCTCCAGCGCGATGCATTCCGCCAGCGTGCGCGTGCTGTCTTCCAGGGGATGGCGCCGCCGCGTTTCCGAAAAACGTTTCATCAGCGTTTCGTTCTTGGCTTCCAGAAACAGCGGCAGCACGTCCACACCGCCGCGGCGCAGGGCGTCAATTTGCCGCGGCAGTTGCACCAGCGTGCCGCCGCTGCGCGCGTCTATGCTGATAGCCACCTTGACGAGACTGGCATCCTGCAGAAAGCGCAGAGTGTCGGGCAGCAGTTGCGCCGGCAGATTGTCCACGCAGTAGTAGCCGCTGTCTTCCAGCACGTTGAGTGCGATGCTCTTGCCGGAACCGGAAAGACCGGTTATGAGGATGAGCTGCATGAAGCCGGAATCAGCCTTCGCCGCCGTTCATCAGTTGCTCATGGCGCTGAATGAATTCCTGCGTGCTGTCTATGCCGCGCAATTGCAGAATATAGTTGCGCACCGCGGCTTCCACCAGCACCGCCAGATTGCGGCCTTCCGCGACCGGAATCGTCACTTTGCGGATTTTCACGCTCAGGATCTCTTCGGCGCTGGCGCCCAGCGGCAGGCGTTCCAGTCCGGGGATATG
>JBOIFQ010000275.1:0-9443 GCA_050741655.1 Burkholderiales bacterium
ACATATCGTCGAGTGCGCGGCGGCGGCGCGCGAACGCGTCCAGGATTTTTTCCTGCAGCCACGGGCGCAGCCACAGCAGGCGGCGTCTGCCGCTTTCACTGTCCTGCACCCAGGCCAGGCCGGATGGCGGCAGCTGTTCGTATTCGGCGCGATCCCACAGCACCAGCGGCACCACGTCGTGGCGCGCGAGGCTGGTGAGCACGCTATCGAGGAAATCCAGCGGGAAATGAAAATCGGACGATAGAAAAATCAAGGCGCGCGTGCGACCCAGAAAGTGATGCGCCTGCGTGAGTCCCGCGGCATTTTTCCCCGCGGCACTGAATGCGCGCAGCCGCCCGGCCCATTCCACTCCGGCGCCGCGCGCGAAAGTTGGCGGCAGCAAAAAATCCTGACGCACCGTCTCATCGCAACCAATGAAGCCGAAACGATCGCCAGTGCGGTAAGCGGAATAACCCAGCGCGGCGGTGAAATCGGCCAGCACATCGAGCTTGCGCTTGACGCCGCCAAATCCCATCGAGGCCGAAACATCGGCGATGAGATAAACCGGAATCGAACTTTTCTGGCTGTACACCCGCACCCGCCATTCGCTGAACGGGTCGCGCAGGCTGGCCAGCAAATCCAGCCGCCGCGGGTCGGGATGCGCCAGCAGCGGCGCGTGGCCGCGGAATTCTGACGCGCCGCCGCTTTGCATGCCGCGGTGATGGCCGGGATGCGCGCCGCGCGCGCGCCAGGAAATTTTGTAGTGGAATTCCTGCATGGCTTTCAGCCCGTCACTTGTCACCCGTCACCGCCTCTCACGGCGCAGCGATTTTTTCAATCACTTGCGTGAGCAATTCGCGCGCCACTTGCGCGCGGCGCAGCTCATACACCGGCTTGAAGAACACGCGATGCGCGACGGTCTCGTAAAACACCGCCTGCAAATCTTCCGGCGCGACAAACGCGCGCCCCTTGAGCCAGGCCGCCACGCGCGACGCGCGCAACAGCATGCTCATGCCGCGCGGGCTGGCGCCGGCCAGTATCAATTCCTTCATGTCGGCGCCGGCGATGCGGATGCCGTAGGCCAGCGGATCGCGCGTGGCGCGCCATAAATCCAGCGCATAGCGCTCGAGCGCGGCGCTGGCCTGGATGGTACGCTGAATGTGGGCGGCCAGCGTATCCAGCTGCCGGTAATCCAGGATGTCGGCCTTGAGGCCGGCAATCAGCGTGTCGGTGTCATGGAAGCGCGGATCGAAAATCAGCTCGCGCTGCACGGCTTCTTGCGGCGGTGTTTCGATCAGGATTTCCATCATGAAGCGGTCGCGCGCGGCGGCGGAAATCTCGAAGGTCTCCTCTTTCTCCACGCGGTTGCGGTCGGCGAACACCGTGAGATGGGGAAAACGGTATTCGCGGTTGAAGGCATAGGCGCTGCGCTCGGCCATCACGCGCAACAGCAGCGAATGCACTTGCGGGCGCGCGCGGTTGATTTCGTTGAAGAAGAAAATTGAAAGATGTTCGCCGCTTTTAAGCAGCGGCCCCGGCTCCACATGCGGTTTGCCGTCTTCCCCGATATAGGTGTAGTAAACCAGATCGTTGGGCATCAAATCCATGGTGCCTTCGATACGCTGGTAGGCGCCGCCGATGGCGCGGGTAAACGCGCGCAGCAGCGTGGTCTTGCCCACGCCGACGTCGCCTTCCAGCAGCACATGGCCGCGCGCGAAAACCGCGATATTGACCAGACGGATGGCTTTTTCCTGGCCGATCACGGCGCGCCCGATCTCCTGTTCCAGCTCCAGCGCGCGGGCGCGCCAGTCTTCCAGCAATGCATCATCCAGCTTCATCAAACGCTCCGTGCTTTTATTGAGGTCAGACCAGGAACCTGCCAGCGCTTATATTGTCACCGTAATTGAGGCTAGGCAAATTTTTCAGGGAAATAAAACATGATAAAAAATATTTGGGGTTTGGCGCTGCTGGCGGGGATGGCGGCAAACGGTGCCGCGGCCGACTTGAGCGCCGATGAAGTACGCAGCGCACTCGCGCAATCCAGCGCGCAAAAACCCGCTGATTTTTCCGGCCAGGATCTGTCCAATCTCGACTTGAGCGGGCTGGATTTCAAGCAAGCCCGGCTCGCCAAAACCAATTTGTTCGGCGCGAAATTGGTGAGCGCGAATCTGAGCGGGGTGGATTTGTCGGGAGCGAATCTGGATGCTGCCTGGCTGATGCGCGCCGATTTCACCCGCGCCAACCTCACCAATGCCAGCCTGTTCGGCCCGGTGATTTATCCCACCCTTGACATCAACCGCGCCGAGCGCCCGAATTTTTCCGGCGCCAATTTTTCCGGTGCGCGTGTCATCGCGCGCTTCAGCCAGCTTAATCTGAGCGGAGCGAATTTCGCCGGCGCGCGCCTGGGCGTGGATTTGAAAAACCAGCCGATGGGCCAGATGCGCAACGATTTTTCCAGCACCGATCTGGCGGGCGCGGATTTTTCCGGCGCCGATGTCAACCGCGCGCTGTTCGCTTTCGCCAATCTGGCCGGCGCTAATTTCCGCAACGCCAATCTGTTCCGCGCCGATCTTTCCAGCGCCGATCTGAGCGGCGCGGATTTGAGCGGCGCCGATTTCACCGAGACCAACCTCGACGGCACGATTTTGAAAAACGCCAAAGGCCTGGATCAGGTGAAAGGCTGGGATAAGGCAATAAACCGCGACAAAGCCGTGCGCTAATGCAATTTCACCGGCGGCTCGGTGCGCCTGATAATAAGCTGCGCCACAGTATCGAGAAACACTTTGATGAAACCATGCAGCGCGTAAAGATGCATCTTGTACAGCGACAGATACATCAGGCGCGCGAAATAACCCTCGAGAAAAATACTGCCGCCGGTGAGACCGCCCATGAGATTGCCCACCGTGCTGTATTTTCCCAGCGACACCAGCGAGCCGAAATCGCGATAGCGGTAAGCGGGCAAAGGCGCGCCGCGCATTCTGCGTTTGATGGCTTTGACCAGAAACGACGCTTGCTGGTGCGCGGCCTGCGCGCGCGGCGGCACGTCGCTGTTTTTCTCCGGCCATGGGCAGGCGGCGCAATCGCCGCAGGCAAAAATATTTTCGTCGCGCGTGGTTTGCAGCGTCGGCCGCACCGTCAATTGATTCTGCGGGTTGGTTTCCAGCCCATCTAGCTCGCGCAAAAAATCCGGCGCCTTGATGCCGGCCGCCCATACGATGAGTTCGGCGGCAATGATTTTTCCGCCCTGCGTTTGCACGCTGTTGGCGTTGACCGCGGTCACGCGTTCGCCGGTATAAATCTGCACCCCAAGTTGCGTCAACTGCAGCGCCGTGGCTGCGGACAAACGCTCCGGCAGCGCCGGCAAAATGCGCGCCGCCGCTTCGATGATGTTGAGCTTGATGTCTTTTTCCGCGTTGATCTGGTCGAGCCCGTAAGCCACCATCTGGCGCGTGGTGTTGTGCAATTGCGCGGCCAATTCCACGCCGGTGGCGCCGCCGCCGATGATGGCGACATGCAGTTGTTCGGGACGCAGCGGCGCGTTTTGCGCGTGCGCACGGATGCAGGCGTTGACCAGGCGCTGACGAAAGCGCTCCGCCTGCTCGGCGGTATCGAGCGCTATGGCATGCTCGGCCGCGCCCGGCGTGCCGTAATCGTTGGCGGTGCTGCCCACGCAAATCACCAGCGTGTGGTAGGTAATCACGCGGCGCGGAATCAGCTCGCGCCCGTCTTCATCCACTGTCGCCGCCACATAAACTTCGCGCGCAGCGCGGTTCAGCCCTTGCATGCGGCCGAGACGGAAACGGAAATGGTGCCAGTGCGCCTGCGCCAGATATTCGAGTTCGTGGGTATCGAGATCCATGCTGCCGGCGGCGATTTCGTGCAGCAGCGGCTTCCACAAATGCGTGCGCGCCTGATCTATCAGCGTGATATGCGCGCGGCGTTTCTTGCCCAGCGTATCACCGAGCCGGGTGGCGAGTTCCAGCCCGCCGGCGCCGCCGCCGACAATCACGATGCGATGCAAATTTGAATTGGCGGACATCGAAATATTTTTTTAATAAAATTTGTGTAATAGTATCAGAAATGATGTGTTCACTTCTGCGTGCGGGTTTATTCTTGCTGGCTGCGCTTGCAGCCGGCGCCGCCGTGGCGGGCGATTTCACGCTCAACGAAATCGCCCCCGGCGTTTATGTGCACAACGGCGTGCAGGAAGAAAGCTCGCCGCATAATCTCGGCGATATCGCCAATATCGGTTTCATCGTGGGCACCCAATGCGTGGCGGCGATAGACAGCGGCGGCAGCATCGTCGTCGGCCAGCGCCTGCGCCAGGCAGTTAAAAACGCAACTCGCGTGCCGATCTGCTACGTGATCAACACCCACGTGCATCCCGATCATATTTTCGGCAATGCTGCGTTCAGTTCCGATAAACCGGTTTTCGTCGGCCATGAAAACCTGCCTCAGGCCATGGCGGCGCGCGGCGGGAATTATCTGCGTGCGCTGACGCGCGACGTGGGCAGGGCCACCGCGGGCACGGAGGTGGTGCTGCCCACGCTTACCGTCAAGGACACGCTGGAGCTCGATCTTGGCGGCAGAAAACTAATGCTAAAAGCCTGGCGCACTGCGCATACCGATAACGATCTCAGCGTGTTCGATGATCAGACGCAGACGCTGTGGCTGGCGGATTTGCTGTTCATCGGACATGTCCCGGTGGTGGATGGCAGCCTCAGGGGCTGGCTGGTAACGCTGGACGAGTTGCGCAAAATGCAGCCGCGCCACATCGTGCCCGGCCACGGCAAGGTGGATGCGCAGTGGCCGCAAGCCTTGCAACCGGAAGCGGATTACCTCAAACTTTTGCTGAGCGAAGTGCGCCTGGCCCTCCGGCAAAAGCGTACTTTGCAGCAGGCGGTGGACAGCGTGGGATTGACGGCGCGCGGCGAGTGGCTGCTGTTCGACGCTTTTCATAAACGCAATGTAACCGCCGCTTATTCCGAACTCGAATGGGAAGATTAAGCAAAACTACTGCGCCGCCGATCTGCGGCGTTGCGGTCTCGCTCCGCTCGTAATGTTTTGCTGCATGCCACATTGGACTATAATTTAAATACCTGCTCCCGAGGCGCCTTATGATCCTGTCGCGAATTCGCAGACTCCTGCCCATGCTGTTGCTGACGGCCACTCCCGCCTTGGCCGCCGATCCCGACCCCGATCCGGCGCAATCGCCGATCTGGATCAAGGTGCGCGCCTCGCTGTTTGAAAATCGCCCCATAGCAACCGCGCGCGATGACCAGATAAGCCTGGAAGCGCCGTGGCGCGCGGAAGACGCGGCAACCGTGCCGCTCGCCATCAAATCGGGCATTGCGCAAAAACCGCAGCTCTATGTCAAAAATATTTATCTGCTTATCGACAGGAATCCTTCACCGATCGCCGCGATATTCCATCTCACTCCGGACAGCGGGCGCGCCGACATCGATACCCGGGTGCGCATCGAGGAATACAGCCATGTGCGCGCGATTGCGGAAACCAGCGACGGGAAATTGGTCATGGCCACGCGCTATGTGCGCGCTTCGGGCGGCTGCTCGGCGCCGGCCGGCAAGGATCAGGCGGCGGCGCTGGCGCGCTTGGGCAAGATGAAATTCCGCCTGGATAACGAAGTCGCGTTCAACCAGCCCAATCTCGCGCAACTCATGATCAGCCACCCGAATAATTCCGGCCTGCAGTTGGATCAACTGACGCGGCTTTATATCCCGCCGCGCTACGTGAAGAAAATAGACGTGAGTTACAACGACAAGCTGATATTGTCCGCCGAGGTGGATTTTTCCATCAGCGAGAACCCCAACTTCCGCTTTTATTTCACTCCGCGCGGCCCCGGCGAACTCAAGGCCGAGGTGATTGACTCAAACGAGCTCGAATTCAAAAGCCGGATCGAAATCAAGCCGGGCCTCGCGGCCGCGGGTAACTAGAACAGGCAGCCTTTCTCGGCCGCGGCTTTCATCTCGTCGTAACGCTTGGCTTTTTTCTTGACTTCGGGCGGGTCGCGGAATACGCCGCCGGCTTCGCCGCGCGTGCTCTGGCCGCGCGAGGAAGTTGAAAGCTCGACGTAATCATCGAATTTCAATTTTTTCTGGAAGGTATCCATGACGCACGAGCATTTGTAAAGATACTCGTATTTGCCGGCATGATTTTCCATGCATTCCAGCACGAACTGCACCACTTCGGCCGCGGGATATTCATGCGCCCACGCCAACTGCGGCAGCAGCAACAAACTCAACAGCAGAACCTTGCGCATCCAATACTCCTTCCAGTATTAAAAAAATAATAATAAAATCAAAATGTAACATAAAATAGTCAGGTTTCGCGCCAAGCACTATAATACACATACTGATTGCGGCTTAGCGAAAAACGCGCGCTCACTAGACGCCACGCCCTCCCGGCCGCGGCCTGAATTGCATAAATCTTAAAAAGGCGAACCCGCATGTCCGACCTCATCACCACGCATTCCAAATTCATCCACTCGGTGCTCAAGGGCGCGGTGAAAATTGATGACGAGCGCATCACGCGCTCATGGCGGCGCTGCCTCGATGATTACCGGCTCGATCCCGCCAGCACGCGCGATCCGGTGGTGGTGGACCGCAGCGAACTCATCTTGCGCCAGGAAAGCATGGCGGATGTGCTCTCCATCGCCAAAATCGAAATGGCCAACCTCTACCAGCAGCTGGCCGGTTCCGGTTACGCCATCATGCTCACCGATGTGGACGGCGTGCTGTTGAACTATTTCGGCGACCCGGAGTTCACTCACACCGCATCCAAAACCGGCTTGATGCTGGGCGCGGTGTGGAGCGAGCAATATCAGGGCACCAACGGCATGGGTACCTGCCTGCTCGAGAAAAAACCCCTCATCATCCACCACCGCGAGCATTTTCTGGCGCGCAACATCGGGCTCACCTGTTCCGCTGCGCCGATTTTCGACCACGCCGGAAAACTGCTGGCAGTGCTGGACGCGTCCGGCGAATCGCGCCTGGCGCAGCAGCACACGCTGGTGCTGGTCAACATGTCGGCGCAAATGATAGAAAACCGCGCGTTCATGTCGAGTTTTGCGCGCGATTACATCGTACGTTTCCACAGCCGTCCCGAATTCGTCGGCACCCTGGGCGAAGGCGTGGCCGCTTTTGGCGGCGACGGCCGCGTGCTGGCCGCCAACCACAGCGCGCTGTTCCAATTGGGTTACACCGCGCCGGGAGATGTAGTGGGCAAGGAGCTGGCCGAATTGTTCAACACCTCGTTACCCGCGCTGGTGGAACTTTCCGCGCGCAACTCGTTTCATCCCATGCCGGTGTTCGAAGCACGGCGCGGCGGGCGCTTTTTCGCCGTGGCGCAACAGCCGGAAGGCATGAAACCGCTGGCGCCGGCCGCCGCACGCGCAGCGCGCAAATCAGCCGGCGCGCTTATCTATTCCGCCGGCACGCCGCCGCTCGAGGATCTGGCGTTCGGCGATCCGCAGTTGGAAAAAAATATCGGCGCCGCCAAGCGCATCCTGAGCCGCGATGTCGCGGTGTTGCTGTACGGCGAAACCGGCACCGGCAAGGAAATGTTCGCCAAGGCCCTGCACTATTCCAGCAACCGTGCCGACAAGCCGTTCATCGCCATTAATTGCGCCTCCATTCCAGAGACGCTGATCGAATCCGAGTTGTTCGGCTACAAACCGGGCGCGTTCACCGGCGCCAGCCGCGAAGGCAGCCGCGGCAAGATTTTCCAGGCCAACGGCGGCACGCTGTTCCTGGATGAAATCGGCGATATGCCGATCCAGCTGCAGGCGCGCCTGTTGCGCGTGCTGGAAGAGCGCGAAGTCACGCCGCTCGGCAGCGAAGTGCCGGTCAAGGTGGACATTCGCTTGATCAGCGCCACGCACAGCAATCTGCTGGAAAAAATCGGCAAGGGCGAATTCCGCCAGGACCTCTATTACCGCCTGCACGGCCTGTGCCTGACGCTGCCGCCTTTGCGCGAACGTGCCGACAAGCGCGAACTGATCCGGCACATCCTCGCTGACGAGAATTCCGACGTCCACAAAGCGCAAATCGAAGACACGGCGCTGCAAGCTCTGGAACATTATCACTGGCCGGGCAACATCCGCCAGCTGCGTAATATGCTGCGCACGGTGCTGGCGCTGCGCGAAGGCGACACCATCACCCTCAGGGATCTGCCGGCCGAAATCACCGGCGGGCATACGGCGCCCGTGCGCGGCGGTACGGGCGCGCTCAACCGGCTGGAATCGGCGGAGCGCGATGCCCTCATGCGTGAACTGGGAAACCATCATTGGAACATCACCAGCGTGGCGCGCCAACTCAAGATCAGCCGCAACACGCTGTACCGCAAAATGCAGCGGCTGAATATCAAGGATCCCAACAAGTAGCGTGCATGATCACAAGCCTCGCCTGGCCTGGGCGCTGACCGGTTCCGGCCATTACCTCAAGGAATCGCTGGACATCGCGCTGGCGCTGCCGCATGTGGATTTGTATTTATCCAAGGCGTCCGCCGAAGTGGTGCACATGTACGCCCAAAGCCTGAAGGAACTGCGTGCGCGTTTGCGTGTGTTCCGTGACACCACATCCAGTGCCGCGCCGGTCGGCTTGTTTTATTACGGCCACTACCACACCGTGGTGATCGCCCCCGCCACGTCCAACACCGTGGCTAAATGCGTGCTCGGCATCTCCGATACCCTGGTCACCAATATTTTCGCGCAAGCCGGCAAATGCCGCGTCCCCAGCATCGTTTTCGCCTGCGATACCGAGCCGATGGTGACCACCGAGGCGCCGAAGGAATGGGTCACGCTGTATCCGCGCAAAATCGATCTCGAGCATGTGGAAAAACTGAAAAGCTTCGAAAATGTCAGCGTGGTGTCGCGCATCGAGGAATTGCGCGCCGCGCTCGACGCGCGCATGCTGAAGCTGGGAATCGAAACTTAATTATGGCCGAACAGATTCTTTTTCTCACCGGCAAGCTGGCGGAAAAAAGCCTGCACAAAGTGCTGGCCGAAATGCCGGGGCGCGAGTTCGGCTACGAGGTACTCAACATCGGCATCAGCGTCGCCGGTCTGATGACCTCTGAAATGATTTTGCGGCGTGTGCCGCAAACCGGCGGCGCCACCCGCATCATGTTGCCGGGGCGCTGCCGCGGCGATCTCGCCGCGCTGGCGCGGCATTACGGCGTGCCGGTGGCGCGCGGCCCGGAAGAATTGAAAGACCTGCCGCAGTTTTTCGGCGGCAAAGGCGCGCCGCAGGACCTGAGCCGCTTTGATGTGCAGATTTTCGCTGAAATCACCGATGCGCCGCAGCTGAGCGTGGCGCAAATCCTCGCGCGCGCGCAAAAATACCTCCACGACGGCGCCGATGTGATCGATCTGGGCTGCCTGCCGGAAACGCCGTTTCCCCATCTCGAGGAATCCGTTGCCGAGCTGAAGGATGCAGGGTGCGCGG
>JBOIFQ010000276.1:0-3421 GCA_050741655.1 Burkholderiales bacterium
TTATATTTGTTTTTTTGCCACAGAGATCACGGAGGACAAAGAGAAAAGTCTCTGAATACAAAACAAACCCTCTAAGTATTTTGATTTCCTCCGCGCTCTCTGTGTGCTCCGTGGCCAGAGGTTTCTAATGATTTATCGTCCGGTTTACGCAGTGATTGAACGCGAAGTGCTGAAACTGTTTCGCCAGCGCTCGCGCCTGCTCTCCGCCATGGTGCGGCCGATGATCTGGTTGCTGGTGATCGGCGCCGGTTTCGATGCCATGCTAGGACGCTCGGGCACTGCCAGTTATCAATATTTCCTGGTGCCCGGCGTGCTCGGCATGTCCATGCTGTTCGGCGCCATGCTGGCCGCGCTGTCCACCGTGTACGACAAGGAATCGGGCGTGATGCGCATGCTGGTGATCGCGCCGTTCGAGCATTACTGGATTGTGATCGCCAAAACGCTGAGCGCGGCGCTCGCTGCCGTTATCCAGGCGTTGCTGGTTTTGATTTTGCTCGCGCTGCTTGGTTATTTAAAAAACGGCGTGGCGCCGCTGCTGCTGATACTTGGCATCTTTGCCACTTCACTGGTGTGCGCCAGCCTGGGCATGCTGATCGCGGCGTGGACGCGCACGCTTGATAATTTCGCGGTGATGATGAACCTGGTGATTTTTCCGGTATTCTTTCTCTCCGGCTCGCTTTATCCGGTACAGCATCTACCCGGTGTGCTGCATTTCGTGGCCATCATCAATCCTTATACCTACGGAGTGGATCTGCTCAAGCACGCGGTGCTGGGCACGGATGGCGCGGCTTTCAAAACGGATTTCAGCGTGACGCTGGATGTGGCGGTGTTGTTTGGCTTCACTCTGCTCGCCACGGTGATTGCCTGCCTGCGCTTTTCGCGCGACACGGCGTATGAGCCGCTGATTCATCTGCTGGCGCGCAAGCGCGCGGACTGATCAGCGCGGGAATGTCCGCATGTCCCGCGCCACACGCAATTCCTGACTCAGTTCATATACCGCCATCGCATAATTGACGCTGCGGTTGTAGCGGGTAATCACATAAAAATTATTGAGCGCCAGCCAGACCTGTTCGCCATCTTCCTCCTCGAGGCTGAACACAGCGGCGAGCGTTTCATCGGCGACGGCTGCACGCGGGATGACGCCGGTTTTTTGCAGTTCGGCGATTGAAGTGTGCGGTTTGACGCCCTGCGCCAGTACCGAGCGCGGTGCATCTTCGGCCAGAATCGCCGGCAGCGCGATATCCTGCTCCGGCTGCCAGCCGTAAGTCTGGTAATAATTGGCGATGCTGCCGATGGCATCGGCCGCACTGGTCCATAAATTGGATTTGCCGTCACCGTCGAAATCCACCGCGTAGTCGCGGTAAGAACTGGGAATGAATTGCGGCATGCCCATGGCGCCGGCGTAGGAACCCTTGAGGTGCAGTGGATTGATATGCCGGTCGCGGGTGAACAGCAGATATTCTTCCAGTTCGCTTTTGAAAAATTCCGCGCGCGATGGATAGTCGAATGCCAATGTGGTGAGCGCATCCAGCACGCGGTACTTGCCGGTACTCTTGCCATAGCGCGTTTCCACACCGAGGGTGGCGACGATGATTTCCTCCGGCACGCCGTATTGTTCGCGCGCCCGCGCCAGGGTTTGAGCGTGCTCATCCCAGAATTTGACGCCGTTTCTGATGCGCTGATCATTGATGGTACGTGCGCGATACTCATGCCACGGCCGGGCAGTGGCGGGCGCGGCGATCGCTTTGATGATTTCCGACTGCGTTTTGACTTGACGAAAAAGAGCGCGCAGTTCGAGTGCGTCGAAATCATGCTTATCCGCCATCTCGCAGATGAAGGCTTCGATTTCCGGATCGAGCGTTTTCGAGAGAGCCGCGTGATTGGCACCTTGAAAAAACAGCACAGTGAAAAACCAGACGAGAATTTTTTTTGTCATTTTTGCGTGATCACTCTATTAATTAGGCGCGCAGATTGTCATTCGTGCTTGATGTCGTTAAAATTAAATATATTAATAAACAATATATTACATATTTATTCGACTATACTGAAACAAACACGGTTTGGGGGATTAGCGGGAAGGCTGGGACGGTGCGAATATCATGGTCAGCCGGTTGCGCCCCTCGCTATAAGAATAAGCGACATGACAGGCGAATTTGGTCACCAGCACCATTCCCAGTCCGCCTACTTGCAACTTATCTACCGGCACCGAGAAATCCGGCATTTTTACGCGCTCGAAAGGATTATGCGCAGGCGCGCTGTCTTCGTAGTGCAAGGTAATCTGGCGGATGCCGGTTTCCACAGTCAGCCACACCGGCTGGTCGCTGTCGCCTCCATAGCCGTGCATCACGGTATTGGTGAAAAGCTCCTCCAACGCGAGCGTCAGCTTGTGACGGTCATCACGGCTGAAGCCGGCGGCGGCGGAAACCTCTTCAATGAAAGCCGCCGCTTGCGGAAAAGCGCGCATTTGTGCCGGAAAAGAGCGCGTTTCACGGCTGGGTATCGGGTCGGTGAACATTGTTAAATGCTTCACAGCGAGAAACTAAAGTTTATTATATGATAATCACAGAAAGGCTTATGTTTTTTTGCCGGCAACCGGTGTTGCAGGCAACATCAGGGAGAACGAATCATGACTAATTTATTTAAATTAACCGGCATCGCCATCGTTCTGATAGGGCTGGTGCTGAGCGCAATCAATCCAGTATTTGCGGACGACTCCATTGGCATTATCAAGGTGTCCAAGGGTTCGGTGCAAATCAAGCGCGGTGATCAACTGCAGCCGGGCCCGGTGGGCGCAAAAATCCTGCAATCCGATACGCTGGTGACAGGCGCCGACGGTTCGGCCGGTATCACTTTCATAGACAACACGCTGCTCTCCGCCGGCCCCAACAGCGTAATCGTGATCGACCGCTTTGCATTCGATTCCACCACCTATAACGGCGAGTTCGTCACTTCCGTCAAGAGCGGCACGCTGTCGGTGGTGTCGGGAAAAATCGCCAAGCAGTCGCACACCGCGATGAAAGTCAAAACGCCCACCGCCATACTGGGCGTGCGCGGCACCGAGTTCCTGGTGCGTGTCGAAGATTGATGGAAGTCCTGTGAACCGGATAGTGCTGGTTCTGGCCGCGCTGTTTCTCGGCGGTTGTTTCGCGCGCCACGATCTGGTGGTGCTGCTGCCCGGCAAGGATGGCAAAACCGGCGCCGTGGTGGTGAGCAATAACATCAGGGGTGAGACTGTGCTGAATACGCCCTATGCTGAGGCAGAAGTCAAATATAGTTGGTGGAAGGCCAACGCCACGACCGCAGCTGAGGACGAAGTCAGGCAGGTATTTAACGATGCCCTTGCCACCTTGCCGGCGCGTCCGGTTTCATTCGTTCTGCTGTTTTACGAAGGCGAAGTCACGCTGACGGCGGAATCCGAACC
>JBOIFQ010000277.1:0-3017 GCA_050741655.1 Burkholderiales bacterium
GCCCAAGCGCCCGTTGTGACTCCCCATGTACCACAGCCTGCCTTGCGCATCCACGATCATTTTGCGGATGCCGGTATTTTTGGAAGGCAGGGCGATCACGCGCATGGCGCCGGATTTTGGATCGAGACGCACCACGCTGTCGGTGTTGATTTCATTGACCCAGACGATTCCCGCGCCGTCCACGGTCACGGCGTACGGCCCGCCGCTGTCTCCCGCCGGCAGCGGATATTCCTGCAGTACTTTGTCGGTCGCGGGATCCACGCGAATCAGCTTGCCGTTGCCGAACAATGTCACCCACAGCATGCCGTCGGGCGCCAGCGCCATGCGCCGCGGCTGCGAACCGGCGGCGAGCATGATTTCTTTTATTTTGCCGGTTTTGTGATCGAGTTTGCCCAGGCTGCCCGCGGCGATTTGGCAGAACCACACGTTGCCGGATTTATCCAGCGCGATACCGTAAGGATGGCCGGATGTCCAGTATTCGCTGAGCGCGCCGCTTTGGGTGTCGAGCCTGCCGATGCGGTCGCCACTTTGCACGCTGAACCAGATGATGCCATTGTCATCAAGCACCAGCGTGTGCGGATCGCCGCCGGATGGCAGTTTGTATTCGGTGATTTTTGCGGTGGCGGGATCGAGCCGGCCCAGGGTGCCGTTGCCATTGCCGGTGTACCAGACGACGCCGTTTTTATCCAGGAGCAGGCCGTGCGGCCGCGTGCCTTTGGGTAAATCCCATTCCCTGAAAGTTTGCGTTTTGGGATCGAAGCGCGCGATTTTATTGCCCTGCATGACGGTGATGAAAATGCTGCCGTCGGGCGCCGGCGCGGGATCGCGCGCGAATTGTGGCGTGGGCACCGGCCATTCACTGACTTTGCCGGCGAAGTGCGGATTTACGCCCGGTGCGATGCCGTAACCAGAGCCGCCGGCGAAACAGATTAGCGGCGCCAGAAAAAACAAACAGGCCGCGCGCTTCATCGCGGTTTCAGCTTTTCCAGTTCGGTGGGCGTTTTTGCATGAAAGCATCTATGCCTTCCGCCGCATCATCATCCATCATGTTGCTGGTCATGGCCAGGCTCGCCTGCGCATACGCCTGCTCCAGCCCCGCCTCGATCTGCTGGTAGAAGAGCTGTTTGCCCAGCGCGATGGCGGAGCGCGGTTTGGATTTGATGATTTCCGCCAGGCGCAGCACCTCCGCATCCAATTCTTCCGGCGCCACCACGCGATTGACCAGGCCTTGCGCGAGCGCCATCTGCGCGTCTATGAAATCGCCGGTGAGCATCATTTCCATCGCGCGCTTGCGCAGCACATTGCGCGACAGCGCCACGCCGGGAGTGGAGCAGAACAGGCCGGCGTTGATGCCGGAAGTGGCGAAGCGCGCCGCGGATGAAGCCACCGCAAGATCGCAGGTCGCCACCAGTTGGCAGCCGGCGGCGGTGGCGATGCCGTGCACGCGCGCGATCACCGGCTGCGGAATTTGCGTCAGCGTCATCATCACCTTGCTGCAGCGGCGGAACAAATCCTCGATGAAGGCCGGATTGCGGTTGGCGCGCATTTCCTTGAGGTCATGCCCGGGGCAGAACGCGCTGCCGGCGCCGGCTATTACCACTACCCGCACCGATTTGTCTCTGGCGATGGCATCGAGCGCCGTTTGCAATTCAGTCAGCAGCGCGCCGGAGAGGGCGTTGAATTGTTTCGGGCGGTTGAGCGTGAGCGTGGTGATGCCTTTGGTATCTTGGCGCAGCAGCAAGGCTTCGGTGGCCGCGGCCGGGGTGAGGGTGGTTTGGGTCATGGGGATGCTCCCGCTAGGAACAGGACAATGATTATTGTACTACGAAGCCGGCATTGCATTTTGGTTCCCGTCATGTGAGAATTTGCCCGCCCTGCAAAGGGGAGTAGCTTGAGATAGCAAAGCCGTCAGCACGGGATTGCCTCCCCGGTTTTGCCGGCAACTTGCAAAAGTTGCAAGCGAGACTTTTGTTTATCGCTGCCACTGAGGAGACAATCGTCATGGAATTATTCTCGGCGCAATTTTTTTCCGCGCTCTTTGCCATCATCATCATTGACTTGGCGCTCGCCGGCGATAATGCCATCGTGATTGCGCTCGCCGCGCGCAACGTGCCCCGGCATTTGCAGCAACGCGCCATCTTCTGGGGCGCGGCGGGCGCCATCGTGGTGCGCGCCGCGATGACGCTGATAGTGGTCTGGCTGCTGCAAATTCCCGGTTTGCTGCTGACGGGCGGCGTGCTGTTAATCTGGATTGCTTACCGTTTGCTGGTGCCGGCAAAACAAAAAAAACATGCCGGTGGCGAGGCGGGGACGTTCTGGAGTGCGATGAAAACCATCATCATCGCCGATGCCGTGATGGGCCTGGATAATGTGCTGGCGGTGGCTGGCGCGGCGCACCAAAGTTTTCTGCTGGTGATAATCGGACTTTTGATCAGCGTGCCCATTGTGATGTGGGGCAGCACACTGATACTCGGCTGGATCGAGCGCTTCCCGGCGCTGATTTACCTCGGCGCCGGGGTGCTGGCGTGGGTCGCGGCGAAAATGATTATCGATGAGCCGCTGCTGAAGGAATTTCTAAACCAGCACCGGTTCGTGGAGTGGGCGATTTATCTGGTGATTATAGGCGGAGTGCTGTTGGCGGGGTACGCGTCAACATGTGCGCGAACGCCTGAAATCTAGCGCGCGACTTCCGACAGGGGTTTGGCCTGATCCACTCCCAAGGGGCGCGAGAAGGTGTATCTCGCGGGATCGGCGATCAGCGCTTTGGCCGAATCGCGCACGCTGCCGCTGGGAATGGTGAAAGGCAGGCCGATGACGAAAATCGCGCTGCCCACCAGCGTGGCGATGAGACCCACAGGCCGCACGAAAAGAATGTCGCCGGCGATAGCTTCACCCGAGGGTTTGGTGGCTTCAAGGTATTCCGCGGCGTGCGCAATGCTGCTCAGCGCCAGCATCGCCGCAACTAATAGCGCTAGCAAAGATTTTACGCTTGGGTTCATGGTCGCTCTCCTGAAAAC
>JBOIFQ010000278.1:0-6347 GCA_050741655.1 Burkholderiales bacterium
TGCGAGCCGATTTTCGACAAACCGCTGAAGGAAATTTCCTTCGGCAAGCTGCTGCTGCGGCTGTTTCAGACTTCGCGCCGCTTCAATGTCGAAATCCAGCCGCAACTGGTGCTGCTGCAGAAAACCCTGCTCAACATCGAAGGCCTGGGGCGCGATCTCGACCCGGATCTCGATTTATGGAAAAC
Source organism: Burkholderiales bacterium (assembly GCA_050741655.1). Lineage (GTDB taxonomy): Bacteria > Pseudomonadota > Gammaproteobacteria > Burkholderiales > JAHFRG01 > JAHFRG01. Next base: position 186 of record JBOIFQ010000278.1, read on the forward strand.
CGCGCAACCTTTCCTCGAACACTGGATGAGCGAACAAGTGGGCTGGCGCGGTTTAATCCGCCGCGTGCGCGAGGAAGCGCCGCACTGGGGAACGCTGATTCCGCAACTGCCGCGCCTGATTCACCGCGCGCTGAGCGAAGATCCGGCCCGGAAACTGCAACAAGAATTGCATCAGCTGCGCATCGAGCACCAGCGCCAGAACCGGTGGCTGGGGCTGATCGCCGCGTTGCTCGCCATTCTGATATTGCTGATTTTCATCGCTTGAGCCGCGATATTTAGTGCGCGGTTTTTGCTAGAATAAGCCACTTTAATTCGATAGGCGCTTCATGCCGCTTCTGGAAATCCGCAACGTCACCCGCCGCTTCGGCGACATGACCGCCGTCAACAATGTCAGCATAGTCATCGAGGCGGGCGAATTCTTCACTCTGCTCGGCCCTTCGGGTTGCGGCAAGACCACTCTGCTCAGAATGATCGCCGGATTCGATCTGCCGGACGCGGGACAAATCCTGCTCGACGGCAAGGACCTCGCCGGCACCGCGCCGGAAAAACGTCCGATCCATACCGTGTTCCAGAGCTATGCGCTGTTCCCGCACATGACGGTCGTGGGTAATGTCGCGTTCCCGCTCAAGATGGCGGGCAAGCCCGCGGATGAAATTCAAGCCAAAGTCAAAGAAGTGCTGGATCTGGTGCATCTCTCGGATAAAGGCGAAAGTTTTCCGCACGAGCTTTCCGGCGGCCAGAAACAACGCGTGGCGTTGGCGCGCGGACTGGTCAACCGCCCGCGCCTGTTGCTGCTCGACGAGCCGCTCGGCGCGCTGGATGCAAAACTGCGCGAGGAAATGCAAATCGAGCTGATTGCATTGCAACGCGATGTCGGCGTCACTTTCGTATTCGTCACTCACTCGCAAGCGGAAGCTCTGGCGCTGTCGCATCGCATCGCGGTGATGAATGCCGGCATCGTCGAGCAAATGGACGAACCTTCCAAAATCTACGGTTTTCCGGTAAATCGTTTCGTCGCGGATTTCATCGGCAACATCAACATGCTGGATGCCGAGGTGGCGGAAACCGCGAGCGATCACATGCGCCTGCGCATTCCGGGCATGGGTGAAGTGCGCGCGCCGGCCAAAACCGATGCCAAAGCGGGACAGAAAGGCGTGCTGGCGCTGCGCCCCGAGCAAGTGCGCATCGCCGCCAGAATCGAGGATGTGGCGAATGACAACCATTTTCCCGGCAAGGTGCGCGATTTTCTTTACATCGGCGATATCACGACGTATATCGTTGATCTCAACAACGGCGCGAAAATCGAGGCGCTGCTGCCCAACTCGGCGCCGGGACGCGCCAAGTTTTTCGAAATCGGCGACACCGTGGAAGTGGCGTGGCGGCGCGACGCCGGAATTTTCCTGAATGATTAAGAACCCGGCGCGCCTCACCAAGTGGATCGTCAGCGGGCCGCCGTTTCTTTATCTGTTGCTGTTTTTTCTTTTGCCCAGCCTGATCATGGTGGTGGCGTCGTTCCGCTATCCTGGCGATTACGGCGGATTGGCGCCGATTTTCGGCGCCGAACCCGGCAAGGACGCGGGACTCACGCTGGAGACTTATCAATTTTTCTTCAGCGATTTCATCTACACCCATATTTTCATCAAATCCTTCGGCGTGGCGCTGTCCACCACGCTGATATGCCTGCTGCTGGCCTATCCGCTGGCGCTGTTGATTGCCAGGAGCCCCAAACGGCACCGCGATTTCATGGTGCTGCTGGTGATCCTGCCTTTTGCCAGCAATTTTCTGATCCGCGTTTATGCCTGGATGATAATTCTCGGGCCGCAATCGGCGTTCAGCCAGATCATCAATAGCTTTCTCGGCGTGTTCGGCATCGGGCCGGTGCCTTTGCTGTTTTCCTCGTTCGCGGTGCTGGTGGGCATGGTTTACGTGCATTTGCCGTTCATGGTGCTGCCGCTTTACACCAACCTGGAAAAACACGATCCGGTGTTGCTCGATGCGGCGCAGGATCTGGGCGCCAGCGCCTGGGACAGATTCTGGAAAGTCACCTGGCCGCTCTCGCTGCCGGGAGTGTATTCCGGCGCCGCGCTGGTGTTCATACCGGTGCTGGGCATGTTCGCCATTCCCGATATATTGGGCGGCACCGGCGATATTCTCATCGGCAATCTGATCAAGGATCAATTTCTCGGCACGCGCGACTGGCCATTTGGCAGCACGCTTTCCATCATGCTCACCATCGCGGTTTTGTCGCTGGCCGGCATCACCGCGCTCATAAGCCGCAGAGGTGTGAGAAATGCGTAGAAGTGTCTGGTTGTGGGCGATTGCCTTGCTGGCCTACGCGTTCCTTTATGTTCCGCTCGCCATCGTGGTGGTGTATTCGTTCAACGATTCGCGCCTCAACGCCGAATGGGTGGGCTTTACCTTCAACTGGTATCAGGTGCTGTTCAACGACGAGCAGATGCTGGGCGCTGCGGCCAATTCGCTTATCATCGCCGTCACGTCCAGCCTGGTGGCGACCGCGCTCGGCACCATGGCCGGCATCGCTATTCACCGCTACAAACTGAAATTGCTGCCGTTCATGGTGATCACCCCGGTCGCCATGCCGGAAATCCTGCTCGGCGTTTCGCTGCTGCTGTTTTTCATCCAGGTGCTGAATCTCACTCTGGGCATGCTGTCCATCATCATCGCGCACATTACCTTCTGCATCGGCTTCGTCGCCATCGTGGTGCGCGCGCGTCTGGCGGGAATGGACGATAGCATTTTCGAAGCGGCGCGCGATCTCGGCGCCACACCGTGGCAGACTTTCAAGCTGGTCACTTTCCCGCTCATCCTGCCGGGCGTGGTGGCGGGCGCATTGATGTCGTTCACGCTCTCGATAGATGATTTCGTGATTACTTTTTTCACTGCCGGCGTCGGCGTCACCACCCTGCCGTTGCAGATTTATTCCATGATCAAAATCGCGGTGACGCCTGAAGTCAACGCCGTATCCACGCTGCTGATGCTGCTCACGCTCACCACCATCATCCTCGCTTCCAAGTTCGCGCCCGACGCGCTGCGCGGTCACGCATGAGGCTGCGTGCGCTGCTTCTGCTTCTGATTTTATGCGATGTTGCGCAGGCCTGCATCGCACAAGCCGAGGACATACTGCATCTCTACAACTGGAACAACTACATTTCCGAAAGCACGGTCGAGCGCTTCGAGAAATCCTGCAAATGCAAACTGGTGCAGGATTATTACGGCGACAATGAGGAAATGCTGGCGAAGCTGGCGGCGGGCGCCACCGGCTACGACATTATCGTGCCGACGCAAAACGCGGTGGATGCCCTGATCAAGCAGCACGCGCTGCGCGCGCTGGATAAATCGCTGCTGCCCAATCTCAAAAACCTGCGGCCCGAATTCCTGAATCAGGATTTTGATCCGGGCAACCTGTACTCGGTGCCGTATGCTTTTTCCACCACGGTCATCGGCTATAACGAGCAGAAGATGCGGGAACTGGGGCTGCCGGCCGATACCTGGGCGGTGATTTTCGAACCGAAGTATCTGCAAAAAGTCAAAGGCCGCGTCACCGTGCTCGATTCACAGCGCGAGCTGATGGCTTCCGCGATGAAATATCTCGGCTATTCAATCAACGATACCGGCGAGGAAAAATGGCGGCAGGCGCGCGATCTGATCCTCCGCGCCAAGCCTTACTGGGCGGCGTTCAACGCGCAAAGCTATATCAAGGAACTCACGGTGGGCAACATCTGGCTGGCGCACGGTTATTCCAACGATTTTTTCCAGGCGGCGCTGGACGCGCAGAAAGCCAGGCGCAAATTCAGCATCGGTTGGAAAATACCCAAAGAAGGCGCGGTGATCGGTCTCGACAGCATGGTGCTGCATAAATCCGGCCCGCGTCCCGATCTCGCGCACCAGTTCATCAATTTCATGCTGGAAGGCGAAAATTCCGCCGAGCTCACCAACTTCATCGGCGCCGGCAATCCCAACGCCACGGCGCTCCCCTATATCAAACCCGAAATCGCGCGCAATCCGGCGATTTTCCCCGACGCGGAAAGCACCCGGCATCTGGAGTACATGAAAGACCTCGACCGCAGGCAGCGGCGCGTCATGTCGCGCATGTGGACCGAGATCAAGCTGAAGTAAGGCTATTCGACTTCGATGGTGCCGCTGACGCTGACCGTGACCTGGCTCACGCCGCCTTCCACATTGGGCGCGGCGACTTCCGCTGCTGCCAGTGCGCGCGTGATTACCGGTCGCGGCTGAAAACCGCTGGTGCTGATGTTCATTCTCTGGATTTTGTAGCCGCGCCCGTTCAACGCTTGCCTGACGATATCGGCGCGGGCACGGAAATTGGCAATCGCCTCGGTCATCATTTCGTCTTCGGCTGACTTGCGCGCTTCGCGTGAAACGGAAAATCCCAGATAGGAGAGTTGCATGCCGGACTGGAGTTTGCCGATAAGACCGGATGCGGCTTTGAAATCCTTGCTCTCGAGACGGATTTCCGAGCGCACGCGCCAGCCCTCGAGGTGATTGCCCTTGCTGTAAACCGGGTAGGTCTGATAACCGGCGGTGGTGGCCTTCACCGTCTTGAATTCGCCCGCCGTGCGCAAAGCCTCATTGACGATGCGGTTGACGCTGTTCGCTACTTTTGCCGCATCCTCGCCAGTCTGCTCCGCATAAAGATTGGCCAGCATCAGATCATTCTGCACTTCGCGCTGCGCATCGGCCTGCAAATCCACCACGTTATAGTGCGGCTCTTCCGCGGCTTGCGCGGCGTGCGCCAGCAATCCCAGCAACAGCCCGGTGAATAAATGTTTTGCGATTTTCATTTCCATCCAGTGTTCCTCGCCCAGGGCATGCGCACGCAACGCCGCAGACCGGCCGCGCAGTAATTTTATCAAGCTGCTAAATTTGCGAAGTGCAATGCGGGCAGCGCCTGGCCTTGATGGCAATGCTGGAATAGCATTGCGGGCATTCTTTGGTAGTGGGATCGGCGGGCTTGGCTGCTTCCTGTTTTTTGAGCCGGTTGAGCGCGCGAATCAGCATGAACACCGCAAACGCCACGATGATGAAACTCACTACCGAATTGAGGAACCTGCCGTAATTGATGGTGACCGCTCCGGCTTTCTGCGCTTCCGCCAGCGAGGCGTAAGGCGCGGCCGCGGCGGCGCCTTGCTTCAGCACCACAAACAGATTGGAAAAATCCACGTTGCCGAGCAGCAAGCCGATCGGCGGCATGATGACATCCGCCACCAGGGATTGCACGATGGAACCGAAAGCCGCGCCGATGATGATACCGACCGCCATGTCCACCACGTTACCGCGCATGGCGAATTCCCTGAATTCCTTAAGCATGACCGTCTCCCTTTTGAAGTTAACTCCCCGCCATGATACCTAAGACAAATGGGTTGTTGAACCCCTTCTGAGCCGCCGAGTACCGCATGGATGATTTATTTTGGGCTGTCATCGCGAGCCTGGTTTCGCCGGGCGTGGCGATCTCATCGCGATTGCTTCGTCGTTCTACGCCTCGCAATGACAAGAAAAATCAGGCTGCCAGTTTAACCAGTTTAATTTTCTTCAGGATATCGGAAACACGCCGCTCGGATTCCCAAAGATCGTAGTTTTGTTGCATCCTGAGCCAGATACCGGGGCCGTTCCCAAGCAGCGTACCCAGCCGCAACGCCATCTCTGGAGAGATCGCCGCTTTTTCCTGCAAAATTTTATGCACATTTTGCCGGCTTACCCTCAACTGGCGCGCGAATTCCGCCGTGCTCATCCTGAGCTCCGGCAATACATCCTCGCGCAGGATTTCACCCGGATGAGTCGGTTTACGTTTCAACTTGATCATATTGATTCTCGTCAGTGATAGTTTTCAAGATTTACTTTAACCACATCTTAGTCATCAGCTGTTACAGTTGTTGAACCCCTTCTGAGCCGCCGAGTAGCGCATGCATGATTTATTTTGGGCCGTCATCGCGAGCCTGGTTTCGCCGGGCGTGGCGATCTCATCGCGATTGCTTCGTCGTTCTACTCCTCGCAATGACAAGAAAAACCAGCCGCCGGTATGTTTTTAATCCCCTTCTGAGCCGCCAAGTGACGAGGTCAAATCGGGAGTTTCAAAGCGAGCACTGTTTGAGCGTGCAGCGCGAGTTGCGCAGCGCCCGATTT
>JBOIFQ010000279.1:0-2530 GCA_050741655.1 Burkholderiales bacterium
GGTGTCAGCTGCCCGGAAAAAATGTAGGATATAAGCAGATGTCTCGCGATTACAAAAGAACTTCCGGCAAATCGAATTCGGGCAAGAGCGCGGGCCCGTTTCTGCTCGGCCTTTTCATCGGCTTGCTGCTGGGGCTGGCGATAGCTCTGGGCGTGGCCTGGTATATCAACAAAATGCCGAGCCCGTTTACCAGCAAGGAAAAACCCCCCGCTCTGCCCGAAACCAGGCTCGAGCCGCCCGCGCCGCAACTCAAGGCGGAAGAAAAGCAAGCTAAGACCGGCAAGAGCAAGCCGCGCTTTGATTTTTACAAAATCCTGCCCGGCGCCGAGGAGCCGGTGACCGACCAGGAACTGCGCCAGGCCGCCAAGCAACCCTCCAAGGATTTATTTTTTTTGCAAGCCGGGGCTTTTCAAAATCTCGCCGATGCTGACAACCTGAAAGCCAAACTTGCGTTATTGGGAGTGGAGGCCAGCATTCAGAGCGCGACACTCCCCGACAAGGGTTTATGGCACCGGGTGCGCGCCGGTCCTTACAGCAAGGTGGATGAACTCAACCGGGTGCGCGCCACTCTGAAACAAAACGGCATAGACGCCAGTCTCATCAAAGTGCGTGACGCGGGCTAGCCGCAAACAAATCGGAGAAAGTAATGAAACTGTTCAAGGTTCTGCTGTTGTCCTGCCTGCTGGCCTTCGCAAGCGGCGCCTGCGCCGAAGCCAAGCTCGATAAAGACTACCGGTTCATTCCGCAGCCGCAGTCGGTCGAGACCGGTAACAAAATCGAAGTCGTCGAATTTTTTTACTACGGCTGCTCGCATTGCTTCGACGCCGAACCTTATCTTAAAAAATGGAAAAGCAGCATGGCGCAAGATGTTGCTTTCCGCCGTATTCCCGCCGTATTCCGCGAGTCCTGGCTGCCGCTCACCAAAACTTTCTGCACCCTGGAAGCGCTGGGCGAACTGGAGCGGCTGCACGGCGATGTATTTGACGCCATACATCTCAAAGGCATCAATATGAATGACCAAAACGTCATGTTCGACTGGGTGGAGAAACACGGCGTGGATCGCAAGAAATTCGCCGACACTTATGAATCGTTCGCCATCAGGAACCGGGTGGAAAACGCGCGCAGGCTCACCCAGGCTTACAGCGTGGAGGGCACGCCGTCGTATATCGTGGATGGCAAGTACATCACCGGGCCGGGGTTCGCAGGCTCGCATGAAAACTCCATCAAAGTGCTGGATGAGTTGATCAACAAAGCGCGACAAGAACGCACCAAACGCTAGCAAAACTACTGCGCGGCCGGTCTGCGTCAGATTTAGAGGGTTAATGAAAGTCATCATCACCGGCGCTTCGAGCGGCATCGGCGCGGCGCTGGCGCATGAATACGCCAAACAAGGCGCGCTGCTGGGTCTTATCGCGCGCCGCGCCGATGTTCTCGAACAACTCAAGAATTCACTTCCCGCGACTGTTGCGGTTTACGCAGTAGACGTGCGCGACGCGCAGGCGCTCACCGCCGCCGCCGCGGATTTTATCGCGCGCCACGGCTGCCCCGACGTGGTGATCGCCAATGCCGGCATCAGCCGCGGCACGCTCACCGAAAAAGCCGAAGACCTTACGGTGTTCCAGAAAATTTTCGACACCAACGTGATGGGCATGGTGAAGACCTTCCAGCCTTTCCTCCCGCCCATGCTGGAACGGCGGCGCGGCACATTGGTGGGGATTGCCAGCATCGCCGGTTTTCGCGGACTGCCGGGCGGCGGCGCTTACAGCGCGAGCAAAGCGGCGGCTGTTTCCTGTCTCGAAAGCCTGCGCGTGGAATTGCATAATAGCGGCATCAACGTACTCACGGTTTGCCCAGGCTACGTTGCCACGCCGATGACAGCGAACAATCCCTACCCCATGCCTTTCATCATCAGTGCGGAAGCGGCCGCGCGCAAAATCATTTCCGCCATTGCGCTGCGGCGCGGCTTTGTCGTGATTCCCTGGCAAATAGCGCTGCTCGGTCGGATTCTGAAAATCCTGCCGGATTGGTTATACGATCTGCTGTTCGCCAAAGCACCGCGCAAGCCGCGATGACGAAGTGATGTCAAAACGAGATTGCTTCACTGCGTTCACAATGACAAAGAGTGTGTCATTGCGAGGAGTGAAACGACGAAGCAATCTCGGGTCTGAAGTGATGTCAAAACGAGATTGCTTCGCCTTTGGCTCGCAAAGACAACACAAGCCACCATTGCGGTAAAGCTTTAGCCGCGAGTGAAACGAAGCGGTCTCGACGAAGCAATCCCGGGTCTGAAGTAATGTTGAAGCGAGATTGCTTCACTGCGTTCGCAATGACGAGCGTCATTCCCCATCTTTCACCACTGTGTAGGGATCGGCGGGTTTATCCGGATTTGTCCGCGTCAGTTTCAAACTCTTGGGATTGTACGGTGGCGCGCAGGATTTCAGCCGCGCTTCCACGCCGCAATGAACCTTGGGGAATTTGTCGAGCATATTCACATCGCGCACTTTTTTCCTGGTCAGCGCCATGATACCGG
>JBOIFQ010000280.1:0-8809 GCA_050741655.1 Burkholderiales bacterium
CGGTCGCAGATTTCGGTCATTTCCAGACGCGGATCCACCTCGGCGGCAATGCGTTTCAGTTCGCCGCGTTTTTCCAGTTGCGCGATGAAATCGCGCAGGTCGTGGTATTTCATTCAGAAAAAATCAAAAGTGAAAACGAAAATAGTGGTCAAGCGCAATGCCGCAAAAAATCACCGCACCCACCCAGTTGTTGTGCAAAAATGCCTTGAAACACTTATCGCGCTCGCGGTTTCTGATCAGCGTGTAATGGTAACCCATGATTGCCGCAGCGGCGAGCAATCCGGCGTAATACAGCACGCCGAAGTTAAGCTGGAATCCCACTCCCGCGAGCAGCGCCAGCATCACGCCGTAACAAATCATCACCGCCGGCACATCGTATTGGCCGAAAGTAATGGCCGAAGTCTTGATGCCGATTTTTAAATCATCTGCGCGATCCACCATGGCGTACTCGGTATCGTAGGCTATCGCCCAGAATACGTTGGCGCAGAGCAGCACCCACGCCAGCGCAGGCACCACGCCGATATTCGCCGCATAAGCCATCGGAATGCCAAAACCGAAAGCGATTCCCAGATACGCCTGCGGCATGGCGAAAAAACGCTTGGTGAAAGGATAAGTCGCGGCCAGCAACAGCGCCGCAGCCGACAGCCATTTGGTGAGCGCATTCAAAGGCCAGATGAGCAAGAAAGCCAGCAGCACGAGTGCCGCCGCCAGCAGCAGCGCCTCTTGGGTGGAAACCTGGCCGCTGGCGAGCGGCCGGTCGCGGGTACGCGCAACATGCTTGTCAAATTCGCGATCGGCGTAATCGTTCATTACGCAACCCGCTGAGCGCATCAGCACCGTGCCCAGCACAAAAATCCACACCAGCGTCCAATCCGACTGGCCGTAGGATGAAATCCACAAACCCCATAGCGTCGGCCACAACAGCAGCAGAATACCGATCGGCTTATCCAGCCGCATCAGTTTTTCGTATAGCGTGATTCTTTCTTTAAGAGTCATAGTTCCAGCACTTGCGGCAAAAAAACTTCGGTGACCAGGATCGGTTTGCCTTGCAACAAAAACACTGAACGCCGCGCCCAAAGATGAGCCGGCGGCGCGGCCAACACGCGCGTGGCGCGGCGGTAGAGCAGGTGATGACGGTTAAGTTTTTTAAAATATAGCGGTGTGCGCCCGACTTTGGGATTGCTGAACAATGCCGCGCCCAGCGATCTTGCGCCCTGTCTTGTCAGCATGCGCCAGGGGCCGCGCAAGCTGCGCCGGTTAAGCACGCTGTGCGCGAACACCAGCGGAATCTCGTGACAATATAAATAGACTTCGCGCACTAACGCCAGTTCTTTGCCGCGCACGCTGACCAGTTTCATCTCATCTTTGTTGGGACGGCCAGGCTGCTGGCGCACGTCGCGCACGCTGAATTCTTTGCAGCGCGCTTGCAGGCGGCGCGTCAACGAGCCGCGCTCCGTGAGCCAGTGGTGATAAGGGCGCGGCGCGGTTGCGGGATGCGGGCACCAGCCACCTTGCGAAGAGCTCATATGTGAAAATAATCTTTAATAATCAACATATCATACTTTAATATATTCTTGTCTACCGCCCAGCCAGCGTCTTAGATGCCTTTGCGCCGCTTGCGGATATTCATTCAGCATACGCGCTGCAACGGCGCGCGCGGCGTCCAGCAAATCGGCGTCGCCATTGATGTCGGCGAAGCGCAACAGCGGCACCCCGCTTTGCCGCGACCCCAGAAACTCACCCGGCCCGCGCAGTTGTAAATCCCGGCGCGCGATTTCGAATCCATCGTGATTTTCGAAAATAATCTTGAGCCGGGCGCGCGCCGTTTCCCCGAGCGGGCTCTGGTACATCAGGATGCAGGTGCTGTGCTCACTGCCGCGCCCGACGCGTCCGCGCAATTGATGCAGTTGCGACAGTCCCATGCGCTCGGCGTGCTCGATCACCATGAGCGAGGCATTGGGCACATCCACGCCGACTTCAATCACTGTGGTAGCGACCAGCAGCTGAATTTCATTGTGCTGGAACGCCCGCATCGCCTCTGATTTTTCCGCATTGGAAAGCCGGCCGTGCACCAAACCCACTTTCAATTCGGGAAAAGTATTTTTTAAAACAGCATAAGTTTCCAGCGCGGTCTTGAGTTGCAAGGCCTCGATACCCTCACCCTTACCCCTCTCCCGGCGGGAGAGGGGAACATTGTCACTCTCCCCCTCTGGGGGAGAGGTAGGAGAGAGGGCAACTTCGATCAAAGGACAGACCCAATACGCCTGTTTTCCCGCCACACAAGCGTCGCGCACGCGCGCCACCACTTCGGCGCGCCGGCTCTCCGCCAAAAGCTTGGTCACCACCGGCGTGCGGCCGGGCGGCAACTCGTCTATCACCGACACATCGAGATCGGCGTAGTAGCTCATGCTCAGCGTACGCGGTATCGGTGTGGCGCTCATCATCAACTGATGCGGTTGCATTCCCTGCTTGCTGCCCTTGATGCGCAAGGCCAGGCGCTGCTGCACGCCGAAGCGATGCTGCTCGTCAATAATCGCCAGCCCGAGCTTTTTAAATTCCACCTGGTCCTGAATCAGCGCGTGGGTGCCGATCATTAACTGCGCCTTGCCCTGCCGTATGCTGTCCTGCATCTCCTGTTTTTCTTTTTTGTTGAGACTGCCGGTGAGCCAAGCGATGGAAATGTTGAGAGGCGCGAGCCACTGAGAAAACTTTCGGTAATGCTGCTCGGCCAGAATTTCGGTGGGCGCCATGATCGCCGTCTGGAAACCGTTTTCAATCGCCTGCAGCACGGCACATGCGGCGACGATGGTTTTGCCGCTGCCCACATCGCCTTGCAGCAGCCGCTGCATGGGATGCGGTTGTGCGAGATCGGCGGCGATTTCCCCCGCAGCACGGCGCTGTGCCTGGGTCAAAGCAAACGGCAAAGCGTCCAGCAGTGCTTGCGTCAGCTTGTTTTTCGCGGCCAGCGCCGGCGCTTCGCGCAAGCGGCGCGCGCGGTAATGCAGGCGCAAAGAGAGTTGCTGCGCCAGCAATTCATCAAATTTGATGCGGCGCCAGGCAGGATGGCTACGCTCGGCAAGTTTTTGCAGTTTGGCTTTGGACGGCGGCTGGTGCAGATACCACACGCTTTGCTCGAAGCCCGGCAGTTTCAATGCTTGCAGCACTTCGCTTGGCAGGTTGTCGGCGAGATCGCATTCAATCAGACTGCGTTTAATCAGCTTGCGCAGCGTATCCTGCGGCAAACCGGCGGTAGTTGGATAAACCGGCGTGAGCGTATCAGGCAACGCCATGTCGCCGCGCACCATGCGAAATTTGGGATGCACCATTTCCGCGCCAAAAAATCCCTGGCGGATTTCACCCAATATCCGCACACGCGCACCCGGCGCCAGTACTTTCACCTGGCTACCGTAAAAATTGAAAAAACGCATCACCAGCGGACCACTATCGTCTTCCACCTGGCACACCAGCGTACGCCGCGGGCGGTACTGGATTTCGGTATTCACCACCGTGCCTTCGACCTGCACGGTTTGGCCGGAAGGCGCATCTTTAATAGGTAGAATCCGGGTTTCGTCTTCGTAGCGCAGCGGCAGATGCAGCACCAAATCCGGCGCCGATGCGATGCCCAGCTTGGCGAGTTTGTCCTGCGTGTTTTTGGAGACGCCGGAGATTAGATTGTGAGGGGTAAGGGGTAAAGGGTGAGGAGTCCCGGTTTTCCTCGTTTTACTTTTCACTCGTCACTCGTCACTTGTTACTTGTTACTTGTCACTCATCTAATACCAGCACCGCGTCCATTTCCACCAGCGCGCCGCGCGGCAGCGCCGCCACGCCCACCGCGGCGCGCGCCGGATAAGGTTCATGGAAATAGCGCGCCATGATTTCGTTGACGCGCGAAAAATGCGTCAGATCGGTGAGGAACACGTTGAGCTTCACCACCTGGTCCAGGCTGCCCCCCGCGGCCTGTGCCACCGCTTTCAGGTTTTCAAACACACGCACGATTTGCGCTTCGATGCCGTCCACCATTTGCATGCTCGCCGGATCGAGACCGATTTGCCCGGATAGGTAAACGGTTTGACCCGCACGCACCGCCTGCGAATAAGTGCCGATGGCTTTCGGCGCGGCGCCGCTATGTATGGGTTTTTTCGTCATCTCTCGCTCCTTCGATTATGCGCGGGTTCAGGCTGCGTGCCGGTTGCCTGCAGGATAAAAAAACTTGCGGCGATGTTATCAGGTTTATCCGGCTTCGACACCGATCCCGCCTCACGGAATGCCCTGATTGCGCTATCATAACCATATTTGCAAATGTTAATCCAAGCCACCCGGTGAACCCGCTGATCGCAAACCTGGAAAAAATGCTGGCGGCGGGACGCGATGATGCATTATTGCGTTTCAGTCTCGGCAACGAATATTTGAAGCACAACGAATTCACCGCGGCGGCGCGGCATTTAAGCATGGCGGTGCGCCATGATCCGGATTATTCCGCGGCGTGGAAACTGCTGGGGAAAGCGCTGACTGAAGACGGGCGGCTGCAGGACGCATTGAACGCTTATCTGCAAGGGATCGAAGTGGCCGAAAAAAAGGGCGATAAGCAGGCGGCAAAGGAAATGCAGGTTTTTGCACGGCGCATCGAAACTCAATTACGCCGGTGATGCGGCTTTCACAACCAAAATAACGCATGCCGAATCTGGAAAAAGTCCGCGAATTCATCATCGGCGCACCGCGCGATCCGCTCAACCCGGAAACCCGCCGTCATATTACCCTGATCGCGTTTTTCGCCTGGGTGGGTCTGGGCGCGGACGGTCTATCCTCCTCCTGCTACGGCCCGGAAGAAGCGTTTCTCGCGCTTGGCACGCACACCCACCTCGGGCTTTATCTCGCGCTCGCTACCGCGGCGACGGTATTCATCATCTCGCTCGCCTACAACCAGGTGATCGAGCTTTTTCCGAGCGGCGGCGGCGGCTACCGCGTGGCCACCACCTTGATCGGCCCCTACGCGGGACTGGTATCGGGCGCCGCGCTGATTGTGGATTATGTACTGACGATTTCGATTTCCGTTGCCAGCGGCGCCGACGCCTTGTTCAGCCTGCTGCCGCTGAGTATGCATCCGCTGAAGGTGTTCAGCGAAATCATCCTGATGTTCCTGCTGCTGACGTTGAACCTCAGAGGCATGAAGGAAGCCATCCAATTCCTGCTGCCGATTTTCCTCGGCTTCGTGGTGGTCCACATATTCCTGATTATTTACGGCATCAATGCCCACAGCGAACGGCTGCCGGCGTTGATTCCGGACACGCTTAGCGAAACGGTTTCGCTGAGCAAAAGCCTGGGTTGGACCGGCGTGCTGGCGGCGCTGATGCTGGCGTATTCGCAAGGCGGCGGCACTTACACCGGCCTCGAAGCGGTATCGAACAATGTACACACATTGGCCGAACCGCGCGTGCGCACCGGCAAATGGACCATGTTCTACATGGCGACTTCGCTGGCGCTCACTGCAGGCGGCATCATTCTGCTGTATTTGCTGTGGAACGTGAGCAAACAAGAAGGACAAACGCTCAACGCCGTCGTCTTCAAGTCCATCATAGAAAATCTGCAGCTCGGCAGTCCGATCCTCGATCAAAGCGCGCTGCTGGTGGTGCTGGCGCTGGAAGCGGGCTTGCTGTTCGTCGCCGCCAATACCGGTTTTCTGGGCGGACCGGCTACGCTTTCCAACATGGCGGCGGATTCCTGGGTACCGCGCCAGTTCCGCCAGCTTTCCAGCCGCCTGGTGCAGCAAAACGGCATCGTGCTGATGGGGCTCGCCGCGCTGGCCATACTGCTGTGGAGCAAAGGCGACGTGACGCTGCTGGTGGTGCTCTACAGCATCAACGTGTTCCTGACATTCTCGATTTCGCTTTACGGCTTGTGCGTTTACTGGTGGCGCAATCACCAGGCATTCAAGCACTGGCGGCGCCGGTTGCTGCTGTCGGTCGCCGGCCTCGTCACCACCAGCAGTATTTTACTGGTGCTGGTGGTGGAAAAATTTTCCGAGGGCGGTTGGGTCACGGTATTGATTACCGGCATGGTGGTCGGGGTCTGTTACCTGATCAGAAAACACTATGACGAAGTGCGCGATCAATTACGCAAGATAGACGAACTTTTCGTCACCACGCCCAAATGGGAGGATAAAGGTCCCGCGCCGCAAATTGACCCGGCGCTGCCCACCGCGGTATTTCTGGTCGGCAAGAATCTGGGAGTGGGCATGCACACTCTGCTGTGGGTGCAGCGTCTGTTTCCCGATCATTTCAAGAATTTTGTTTTTCTCGCCGCGGGCGAAGTGGACACTCAATGCTACGCGGGCAAAGACACGCTGGAAGCCCTGCAGGGCAAAATCGGAAATTCGCTCAAATATTACATCGGCTTTTGCCACAGCCACGGTCTGGCCGCCACTTCGTTCCAGGCCTTCGGTTGCGACCCGGTGGACGAACTCACCCGGCTCACCGAAAAAGTAGCGCAACAATTTCCCAGCAGCGTGTTTTTCGCCAGCAAACTTATTTTCCAGCATGACAACTTCCTCACGCGCTGGCTGCACAATCAGACCGCGCTTACCATGCAGAGCCGGCTGCATCTGCGCGGCTTGCAGATGGTCATTCTCCCAATGAAGGTTTCAGTGTGAGGAAGTTGCGGCGCAGGCTAACGTGACGCGCAGCGGAACGTTATGCCGAAGCCACAACTTTAAAATAATAATCAGACCGGCATGCAAAGCCGCTTGCATCTGCGCGGCTTGCAGATGGTGATTTTGCCCATGAAAGTTTCAGTGTGAGGAAGTTGCGGCGCAGGCTAATGCAACACCGTCGCAGTTAAAACAAGCTTCTGACTGCTTGATGCAAAACGTTACGAGCAGGCCGGGATGCTAGGCGCGGGCGAGCGAAAGGCGAGACAGTACACTGGAAGTACGGCGAGCCTTGAGCGAGACCGCAACAGACCGGCCGCGCAGTAGTTTTGCATCAAGCTCTAGGGGAGTAAAACTGTGGAGCCGGTGGTCTTGCGCGCTTCCAAATCGCGGTGCGCCTGCGCCGCTTCGCGCAGCGAATAGGTCTGGTTGATGGTAATCCTGACCACGCCCTTCTTCACCACGGCAAACAGTTCGTTCGCACTTTTCACCAGATCCTCGCGCTTGGCGAAATAAGTCATCAGGGTCGGGCGGGTGAGAAACAGCGAACCTTTTTGCGCCAGCAGCCCGGTCTCTAGCGGCGGCAGCGCGCCCGAGGCATTGCCGTAACTCACCATCAAACCAAATGGCGCAAGACAATCCAGCGAACCCATGAAGGTGTCCTTGCCGATGCCGTCGTAAACCACCGGCACGCCTTTGCCCTTGGTGATTTCCTTCACGCGCTGGGTAAAGTTTTCCTTTGCAGTCACGATCACATGCCGGCAGCCGGCTTTTTTCGCGAGCTTGGCTTTTTCTTCGCTCCCCACCGTGCCGATAACCGTTGCCTTCAGATATTTCGCCCATTGGCACAGTATCTGGCCGACGCCGCCGGCCGCGGCATGCACCAGAATCGTATCGCCCGCCTTGACCTTGTAGGTGCGGCGCAGCAGGTATTGCGCGGTCAAGCCTTTCAGCATCATCGCGGCGGCGGTTCTGTCATCTATGCCGGAAGGAATTTTCACCAGCCGGTCTGCCGGGCGCAGCACCCATTCCGCGTAAGCACCAACCGGCTGCGCGTAAGCCACGCGATCGCCAATCTTGAATCCGCCGGCTTTCGGCCCCAGCGCTTCCACCACTCCCGCGCCCTCCATGCCGAGCGTGGCAGGCAGCGGCAGCGAGTAAAGACCGCTGCGATGATAAGTATCAATATAGTTGAGCCCAATCGCGGTGTTGCGCACCAATACCTGGCCGGGCCCGGGTTGTTCGACTGAAACTTCTTCCCAGCGCATTTTTTCAGGTGCGCCGGTTTCATGGATGCGAATAGCGTAAGGCATGGTGTCCTCTAATCAGTAATACAGGCGCTAAACTTTACACTAACCCAGGCCGTGAGTCCTGATTACGTCTCACGCAGACTTCTAGCGAGAGCTATACATAAAATAAATAAAACCAATAATATATACAGAGTGATCGTTCTGCTACACCCATATCATAATCACAGGGTAGGAAACTTAACTCTGGACCGGCTGTCCGAATAAGTAACCGTCCTGCCACACCGGCGTCATAATCGCGGCGTAGTATGAATCACAAGCCTATTAGCGCTCGCGATTGGGCGGATTCTGGCGCAAGACGGATTGCGTGCACCCCCGCCGCACTTTTGCTCATGTACGCATCTTTAATTCTGCTCAAAAAAATAAGGAGGAAATGATGATTGCCGACGTGATACGAGAAACCAGCACCGAACATGAAGTTTACTTTTTGTTGACGGCCTACATCGAGGCTTTGCAGTTTGGCGACAGGTTTAACCTTTTGTCAAAACACCTGACCGATTTGCCTTTAAACGCGATGGCCGATCTAAGGGCGCGTTCCGCGAACCTTCTTGCCGAACTGGATTCCGCCTCCAAAAGGCTGGACCACAGGGCCTGCCTGGTCATTAATGAAGCGCTCGCCATCTTCGGCGCGGCGTTAAATCGTTTCGAATTGCTGGAAGAAGAAGTATTGCTTCAAAATCCCGAAATTCAATTCCAGCCGCGGCGCGGTATGCTTGCAAGCACGATTGAAGTTAACAAAACCGTTTAGATCGCCAATCTCCTGGCCGGAGTAGTTTGTAATAGATGGTGGAGTCGAGGAGGATCGAACTCCCGACCTTCGCATTGCGAACGCGACGCTCTCCCAGCTGAGCTACGACCC
>JBOIFQ010000281.1:0-6500 GCA_050741655.1 Burkholderiales bacterium
GACCATGATGATCGCCGAAGCGGTGAACAACACCAAGACCGGCCCGCTCAAGGATTTTCACATGACTGATAAGGACCGCTATGAACTGAAAATAGCGGGGCTGCTGCATGATTGCGGCAAAGTCACCACGCCGGTGCACGTGGTGGACAAAGCCACCAAGCTGCAAACTATTTACGATCGAATTAATCTGCTCGATACGCGTTTTGAAATGTTAAAACGCGAGGCGGAAATCCGGCTGCTCAAAGCCCGCCTCGACGATGCCCAGCAAGCGCAAAAACTGGAACAGCAACTCAAAACGGCTCTGCTTCAACTCGATGATGACCGCAATTTTCTGCGCAAAGCCAATATCGGCGCAGAGAAAATGAGCGAAGAGGACATGGAGCGGGCCAGGAAAATCGCCGCCTACACCTGGACCGGCGCTGACGGCAAGCCGCAGAATTTCCTCAGTGAAGACGAATTGGAAAATCTCACCATCATGCGCGGCACGCTGACTGCAAAAGAGCGCGAAATCATCAACAACCACATCGTGGTCACCATCAAGATGCTGGAAGCGCTGCCGTGGCCCAGCCATCTGCGCAATGTGACCGAGTACGCCGGCGGCCACCACGAACGCATGGACGGCAAGGGTTATCCGCGCGGCCTCAAGCGTGAGCAGATGTCGGTGCAGGCGCGCATCATGGGCATCGCCGATATATTCGAGGCGCTCACCGCCAAGGACCGGCCGTATAAAGCGGGCAAGACCCTTACCGAATCACTCCACATTCTCGGCAAGTTCAAGCTCAACGGCCACATCGATCCGGATCTGTTCGACGTGTTCGTGCGCGAAAAAGTCTATCTCAACTACGCCCGCCAATTTCTCGACCTCGCGCAGATTGACGAGGTGGATGAAAGCAAAATCCCCGGCTACACTCCCTGACATTTTTGCGACATACATTTTCACTCGTTTATATCGCCGCGGCTTAACGGCCCCGACTGACAATTGTCATCGAATATTAAACAAAGGACGGATGTGAATTATCGTGCCCCGCGCAATCTGTTTTTCCTGTTTTTTACCGCCTCGGGTTTTGCCGGCCTCATATACGAGTCGATCTGGAGCCACTATTTAAAACTTTTTTTGGGGCACGCCGCCTACGCACAAACCCTGGTGCTGGCGATTTTCATGGGCGGCATGGCAGTGGGCTCCTGGGTAAGCAGCAGGTATTCCGGACGCTGGAAAAACCTGTTTGTGGGTTACGCCCTGGTAGAAGGCATGATTGGCGTTCTGGCGCTGATTTTTCACCCGGTTTTTGAAACGCTGACCGGTTTTGCTTATACCAGCATCATGCCCGCCCTGGGTTCGCCCGCGCTGATCAGCGCTTTTAAGTGGGGCCTTTCCGCTTTGCTTATCATGCCGCAATCGGTTTTGCTGGGGATGACTTTTCCCTTGATGAGCGCCGGTATTATCAGGGCGTTTCCGCAAAGTCCGGGAAGCTCGATTTCCATGTTGTATTTCACCAATAGCCTGGGTGCGGCCACCGGCGTGCTGGTCAGCGGCTTTGTGCTGATCGCCTGGTCGGGGTTGCCAGGAGCACTGCTTACCGCCGGCCTGATTAATATCGCGCTGGCTCTGCTGGTGTGGCTGCTGGCAAAGGATGCCGACCAGACTCATCACGTTTCAGTCAAGGAAAGCAATTTGACGGCCTCAAGCGCATCTCGCTACCGGCTGCTATTGGCCATTTCCCTGCTGACCGGCACCGCCTCATTTATTTATGAAATCGGCTGGATTCGCATGCTGAACCTGGTTCTGGGAACTTCCACTCACGTGTTCGAAATCATGCTGAGCGCGTTCATTTTCGGCCTCGCATTTGGCGGCTTGTGGATCAAGCGGCGCATTGATCAAACCGGCGATCCGGTGCGTTTTCTCGGCTTGGTGCAGGTAGTCATGGGTCTGCTCGCGCTTTCTACGCTGCTGCTGTACCGACACACTTTTGACGCGATGCAGTTGACATTCGAAGCTTTGAGCAAAACTGAAGTCGGCTACGCAGCTTTCAATGTCGTAAGCCATCTGATCGCGCTTTCTATCATGTTTCCCGCCGCGTTCTGTGCCGGGATGACGCTGCCTCTGATTACCTATTCGCTGCTCAAGCAGGGGGCGGGCGAAAAAAGTATCGGCGCGGTTTATGCCGCGAACACCGTAGGCGCCATCGCCGGAGTATTTCTCGCCACTCACCTGGGGCTGCCGCTGTTGGGATTAAAAGGGTTGATTACGCTGGGCGCGGGCATTGATATAGCGCTCGGCCTGGTGTTGTTGTGGCGACTGTTCGAACCCGGCAGGCTTGCCGCTCCTCTCGCAACCGCGGCCGGTGTGAGCGCAGTGGCGGCGGTATTGCTGTGGGTTCAGCTTGACAGTTACAAGATGGCTTCCGGCATTTATCGCCAAACCGGGTTTTTTACACCGGGGAAAGAGGTATTACTTTTCCATGAAGATGGCAAAACGGCAACAGTGGACTTGGTAAAATCGCCTATCGGGACCATTATCAGCTCCAACGGCAAACCGGACGCATCAATCAATATGCAGGAGGGGCAGCGCACCCGCGATGAGATAACCATGGTGCTGTCCGCGGCGCTTCCCTTGGCGGCCCGCCCCGAAGCCAGAACGGCGGCCGTGATCGGCTTCGGTTCCGGGCTGACCACCCATACCTTGCTGAGTGCAAATACCCTGGATGAGGTGGATACCATCGAAATCGAACCGGCGATGATTGAAGCCGCGCGTGGTTTCAGGCCCAGGGTCGAGCGTGCCTATGCCGATCCTCGCAGCAGGATTTTCGTCGAGGACGCCAAAACGTTTTTCTCCACCCAAAATAAAAAATACGACATCATTATCTCGGAGCCGTCAAATCCATGGGTGAGCGGCGTCTCCAGCCTGTTTTCGCAAGAGTTTTACCGCCTCATCCAGCGCCACTTGAATCCGCACGGCGTACTTGTGCAGTGGTTCCAGCTCTATGCGATGGATATCAGCCTGGTGGCATCGGTGATGCAAGCATTGGCGCCGTTTTTCCCGGATTACTTGATTTATGCGACTGATGATTACGACATATTGATTATAGCCAGCAAGGAAGGCCGTTTTTCCGGGGACAATGCAAATTTATTCCAGATGCCGCTTTTGGCGCAGGAACTGCAAAAAATAGGCCTTCACAGCATGAAAGACATTGAAGTGCGCAGGATAGGGAGCAAAAAAGTGTTGGGCCCGCTTTTCTCCAGTTTCGATATCACGCCTAATTCCGATTATTTCCCGATTCTGGATCTCAATGCCGCGCGCTATCTTTACTACCAACAATCGGCCTTCGAACTCGTGGCTCTGGATAGTCAGACGATTCCGATGCTAGAGATGCTGGAGCACAGAGGGGATCAGTATTATTCGATTACCACTGAGGATGCAGCCGGGCTCAGCAAGATTGAATATATTCGAAAAGCGAAAGCCATCGTGCAGTATTACCTAGGGAACAAGTCCGGACTCGCGCTTATTCCTGCCGAGCTGCAGAAAGACATGGAACTGGCAACAGCGCTGTATTCAGACTGCCAGCATGCGAAGAGCAATGATTTGTGGCTGGATAGTCTGTTTAGAGTAGCCGAGACGACCAGCCCTTATCTTTCAGCCCGGGAATTAAACTCGCTGTGGAGCCGTTTCAACTTTACAAACTGCCAGGGGTTGACACCCTGGCAGAAAGACTGGCTTTCCCTGCTTAAGGCGGTAGCCAACCGTGATGCCGATGCCATGGCCGGGATCGGTGAAAATCTGCTGAGACAAGATGTTAAATTCCATCCGGATTACATTCTGGCCGCTGCGATGATAGGGAATCTGGCACAGGGACGTTTTGCCGAATCGCGGCAATTGTGGGAGCAATATGGCACTAAAGTGTTCGAGCGGAGCAGACCGGGCTTCCCATTCCGTTTGCTACACGCTTACAGTGCGGGCGACAAGCGTGCCGGGAGCAATTAAAGTTTTGGGTCAACCAAGCCGCTGATACTGGGCGCTGACTACAAAATACCCGGCGACACGCCTCCAGCCTAAGGCCGGCACTGCTTGCCAAAAAACGTCAATTCGGGCTCGGGGTCACAATGAAAATGTGATATAAATACGGTTTATAATCCATACGTTATAATAATATTGGCATGGCACATCAATTGCTTTATACATCACTGAAACACTTTGTTGTGTTTTAATACTATTCACCTTATAGGAGCAAGTCATGAAGCAACTGCAGAAAGGCTTTACCTTAATCGAGTTGATGATCGTGGTCGCGATCATCGGTATTTTGGCGGCGGTGGCGATTCCGGCGTATCAGGACTACACCGCGCGCGCGCAGGTTTCTGAAGCGGTGGAACTGCTCTCAGGCGGTAAAACGCCTTATGCTGAGTGGTTTTCGGACAAAGGCGTATGGCCGACGACTAGCTCTTCGGTCATGGGCAATACTATCGGTAAGTACGTCCGAGGTATTAATCAAACCACATTAGCCGGATCGTCGGGTTTGTTGACCCTTGTCGCGACAATGAGAAGCACCGCCAGCAATCTGGTTGCTACCAAAACCATGGAGTTGAAGACGGGTGATGGTGGTAAAACCTGGTCGTGCTCTAGCACGGCTGGCACGGTTTTAGGAAAACATCGTCCTGCCGCCTGCCGCTAACAGCAATTGGCCTTGAAAACCCGCCCACATTTGGGCGGGTTTTTTATTTTTATCTGCCGTAGAATGGCGGCTCTTTGCTGGTTATCCCGCGCAATAGTTTTGAAAGATTCCATTGTTTTAATGACACCAAACGGCGCTTCGCTCATGCGTGAAAAAATCGCGGCAGCAATTTTGCTGGCGATGCTGGGATGCGTTTTTGTTATTTATTTTCCCGGTTTGAGCGGTGGCTTTGTGCTCGACGATTACCCCAATTTGCGGGGTTTGAGTGATATCGGGGAATCCGCCCGGTGGAGAGACATCGCGGATTATGTGTTGGGCGGATTTTCCGGAACATTGGGGCGCCCGGTTTCTCTGCTCAGTTTCGCTTTACAACAAGCCAGCTGGCCGGGGGATGCGCGCGCGTTCAAGTACGTCAACGTGCTGCTGCATATGCTGAACGGCTGCCTGCTTTGCTGGTTGCTTCTGAGACTAGGCACCCTTCTCGGCTGGCTGCGCCGCCGCGCGCTGGCGATTGCCCTCATCACCACGGGTGTCTGGCTGCTGCACCCGATGCAGGTATCAACTGTTCTGTATGTGGTGCAGCGCATGACCGAATTGAGCACGTTTTTTACCCTGATCGGACTGCTGGCCTATGTCCGCGGCAGAGAGCGCTTACTGCGGAGCGAGGAGAAGTGGGGCTATGTGTGGCTTTCGGCAGGCGTGGTGTTGGGCGGGGCTCTTGCCACCTTGAGTAAAGAGAGTGGAATTCTGCTGGTGGTTTACTTGCTGGTGCTGGAACTAACATTGCTTTTGCCTTTGGCCAAACCGAAATACTGGAAGCATTGGGCCGGGGTATTTTTATTCTTTCCGTTGCTGACGCTGGCGGCTTATCTCCTGCTCAATCTGGAGAAAACACTCGCCGGATACATGCTGCGCGAGTTTACCCTGGCCGAACGTTTGCTGACCGAACCGCGCATCTTGCTTGACTACCTCATAAAAATTTTTCTGCCGCGTCCGCGCGCCTTCGGTTTATTGTTTGACGATTATCCGATTTCCACCGGCTTCATCGAGCCGCCGGCGACGCTGCCCGCACTGCTGGTCATGGCCGGGTTGTTTGGCGCGGCGCTCAAATACCGCAAACCACAGCCGGTATTCAGCTTCGGCATTCTCTGGTTCTTCACCGGCCACCTGCTCGAATCTACTTTTATTCCGCTCGAGCTTTATTATGAGCACCGCAATTATTTGGCCATGCTGGGCCCCGTATTGGCCTTGGTTTATTACGCCACGCGGCTGCAGGCAAGAATGCAGCGCTTGGTGTCGCTGCTTGGGTTGGTCATGTTGGCATTGATTATTGCGATTACCTGGAATGAAAGCCTGTTGTGGGGTAATCCATACCGGCAAGCTGTCACCTGGGCGTCCGAAAGACCGCTTTCCAGCCGCGCCCAGGAATATCTGGCAGGCGTCTGGATGGCCGAGAAAAAAAACGATGAGGCTTTGAAGGTGTTCAAGCACATGCTCGAATCGAACCCGAGCGACGCTAGCGGGTATATGCATTGGCTGAAGCTGGCGTGCAAGGACGGGAATCTGGTTTTGCCTGACATGCCTGTGGTAATAGGCCGGCTGAAAATCAGCGAATATTCGACGGTGCCGGTGGGCTCCCTGCAGGACATCGTGATCTTGCGTGAAAAAAACGAGTGTCAACGCTTAAACTATCAGGACTTACTGTGGTGCTTTGATTCACTGCTGGTAAATCCTCGCTACAGCCTGGCGCGAAAAAACCTGTATGCTTTGCAAGCCCGGCTGTATGCTACCGAGGGTTTGCTCAATCCGGCCATGGAGGCGATGGACCAGGCATAC
>JBOIFQ010000282.1:0-2304 GCA_050741655.1 Burkholderiales bacterium
GGCCCGGTTGAAATCAAGTCCACCGGCACGCCGCAGATGGCCTCGATGCGCTGCAGATAATTTTGCGCCGCTTGCGGCAATTCTTCAAAGCGCTTGATCCCCACCGTGCTTTCTTTCCAGCCGGGAATTTCTTCATAGACCGGCTCGCATTGGGCGAGCAATTCCGCGCCCACCGGCAGGATATCGCTTTCCGCTCCATCGATTTTGTAGCCTACGCCCAGTTGCAACTGCTGCATGCCGTCCAGCACATCGAGTTTGGTGACGCACAGACCGGATACGCCATTGATCTGGATCGAGCGCTTGAGCGCGGCGGCGTCAAACCAGCCGCAGCGGCGCGGACGCCCGGTGGTGGCGCCGAATTCCTGGCCGCGCGCCGCCAGCAGTTTTCCAGTAGCGTCGCTCAATTCGGTAGGGAACGGACCGGAACCGACGCGCGTGGTATAGGCCTTGGTGATGCCCAGCACATAATGCAGCAAATGCGGGCCGACGCCGCTGCCTGCCGCCGCCGCGCCCGCCACGCAGTTGCTCGAAGTCACGAACGGATAAGTGCCGTGATCGATGTCGAGCAGCGTGCCTTGCGCGCCTTCGAACAAAAGATTCTTGCCGTCGCGATGCGCCTGATACAAAAGCCGCGGCACATCCGCCACCAGCGGTTTGATGGCTGGCGCCAGCGCCAAGGTTTGTTCCAACGTGCGCTGGAAATCCACCGGCCGCGCGTGAAAATAATTTTTCAGTACGAAATTGTGGTAATCCAGCACTTCGCCCAGCTTGGCCGCGAAACGCTCGCGGTGAAACAAATCCTGCAAGCGGATGGCGCGCCGCGCCACTTTGTCTTCATACGCCGGGCCGATGCCGCGCCCGGTGGTGCCGATCTTGCCTTCGCCTTTCGCCGTCTCGCGCGCCTGATCCAGCGCCTCGTGGTAGGGCAGGATCAACGGACAGGCTTCGCTGATTTTGAGCCGTCCCGCGACTTCCACGCCGGCTTTACGCAAGGTGGCGATTTCTTCCAGCAGCGCCTGCGGCGACACCACCACGCCGTTGCCGATGTAGCAATGCACGTCCGCGCGCAGCATGCCGGAGGGAATCAGGTGCAGGACGGTTTTCTTGCCGGCGATCACCAGCGTATGGCCGGCATTGTGCCCGCCCTGGAAACGCACCACGCCTTGCGCGTGATCGGTCAGCCAGTCTACGACCTTGCCCTTGCCTTCATCTCCCCATTGGGTGCCGACCACAACAACGTTTTTAGACATTAAACAACCTTGATGTTTTAAAAAAACCTTTTACCACGGAGAGCACGGAGAACGCCGAGCATTCCCTGACAAGATTTGCTGTGTGAACTCCGTGTGCTCCGTGGTTCAAGATTCGCCTTGTGTTTTAAAAAAACTTTTTGCCACAGAGATGACAGAGTACCCTAGAATAAGATTTTCTCTGTGTACTCTGTGTCCTCCGTGGCTTAAGATTTTTTGATTTTTACTATCTCCCACTTGCCGTTGCGCGCCGCCAAGCGGCGGTCGCAATTCAATTCGGCGCTGCTGTCCGCGTGCCCCGGCAAATCAATAATCACGATTTCGCCCTGCGCGCGCAATTCCGCTATGCGCTGCTGCAAAGCCGCATCCTGCGCGTAAGGCGCGAGTATGGCCGCGCGCTGCCCGTCGCCGGGCCGCAACGCGACGAGCTCGCGCAAATCCATGCTGAAACCGGTGGCGGCGCGCGGCCGGCCGAAACTCTTGCCGACTTCGTCGTAACGGCCGCCGAGCGCAATGGCGTTGGCCGAGCCTTTGACATAAGCGCTGAACACCACGCCGCTGTGATAGTGGTAGCCGCGCAATTCCGCCAAATCAAAACACAGATTCGCCACTTGATTGCGCAGTTGCGCGCCCAGTGTGCGCAAATCGGCCAGCGCCGCGCCGATTTCCGCATAATCCGGAAGCTCTTTCTGCGCGCGCTGCAAAACCTCATCGCCGCCATTAAGTTCCGCCAGCAGCAACAAGGCTTTCCCGGCGCGCGCTTCCAGACCAGCGGCAAGTCGGCGCAGCGCCGGCACATCTTTCGCCTGCAGCGCGCCAAACAATTCAGCTTCCAGTGCGGGCGCAATATTTGCGCGGCTGGTGATCGCCTTGAATATCTTGACATGACCGAGGTCGAGATGAATTTCCGCCACACCCGCGAACTGCAATGCTTGCAGCATCAGGTGCTGGATTTCAACGTCGCTCTCGACCCCGGCGTGGCCGTAAACTTCGGCGCCGATTTGCAGCGGTTCGCGCGTGCGCGTCATGGCCGCAGGCAGGGTGTGCGCCACGCTGC
>JBOIFQ010000283.1:0-2997 GCA_050741655.1 Burkholderiales bacterium
GCCGCCGGTTTCGATGCCCGGGCTTTGCTGGCCGCCGCGCGTGAATTGTGCCCGCCGCAAAATTGCGCCGGGCTCATCGAAGGCTCGGGTTTTGAAGATCGGCCCGAATTACTGCGGCGGCTCGCGCGCGGACGGCGTCTGTATGGCAACACCCCGGAAACCGTGGCGTGGCTGAAAGATCCGGCGCGTTTTTTCCCGCTGCTGGATGAACTGGCCACGCCGCACCCGGAAATCAGTTTGCGGCCGCCGCGCAAGGCGCACGGCTGGCTGGCCAAGAAAACCGGCGGCAACGGCGGTGGCCATGTGCACCTGGCGGCCGGCGCGCCGGCCGATGCGCAACATTACTATCAGCGCCTGGCGCCGGGGCGCAGCATGTCGGTGACCTTTCTCGCCAACGGCAGAGCCGCGCATATTATCGGCTTCAACGAACAATGGACGGCGGGCGCCGGTTCGCCTTTTTGTTATGGCGGCGCGATCAGCCACGCCGAAGTGCCGCCGCCGGTGCGCACGGGAATTGTGCATAAGCTCAATCAACTGGTGGCGGAAACCGGGCTCAGTGGACTGAACGGCATGGATTTTCTTTTAAGCGGCGATCATTACAGCGTATTGGAAATCAATCCGCGCCCGACCGCCACTGTGGATTTGTATGATGCGGATTATACGTCCGGCCTGTTGGCCTGGCATTTGCGCGCCTGCGAAGGCGATTTGCCGTCTGTGCAGTCGCCGCGGCAAACCATGATTCGCGCTCATGCGGTGATATACGCCGAGCAGGCGTTTTGCATTCCCGCGCATTTGAAATTTCCCGATTGGGCGAGCGACATACCGCAAGCCGGCACGGCATTCGCGCCCGGCATGCCGGTATGCATGGCGCATGCAGAAGGCCGCTCGGCATTGCCGGTAAAACAGCTTTTGCGCGAGCGGCAGAGTGAGCTCACGCGCACTCTCAGGGAAGGAGCCGCATGAGCGCGCGCGATCATTCCGCACTGCATGCGCAGGCGGCGCAATGGCCGAGCCTCAATCGCACTGCCGCGCCACTCGCGGAAAGCTTGGTGCACGATGCGAAACTGCTGCGCCTGGGTGTGGCGCGCAGCGCGCAGGGCTGCACCATCGTGGATGCCGGCATCCGCCATCCCGGCGGCATCGAAGCCGGACGGCGCATCGCCGAAATTTGTCTGGGCGGCTTGGGCAGGGTGCAGGTACAAGGCGGCGAAGGCCCGCTGTGGGTGCATGTGCATACCAGCAACCCGGTGCTGGCCTGCCTCGGCAGTCAGTATGCCGGATGGAGTTTGTCGCACGGCAGCGGCAAGGGCGCTTTTCACGCGCTGGGTTCCGGCCCCGCGCGTGCGCTCGCCAGCAAGGAAGAATTGTTTGGCGAGCTCGGCTACCGCGATCAGGCCAACAGCAGCGCTCTGGTGCTGGAAGTGGATCAGGCGCCGCCGCCCGAAATCGAGGAAAAAGTGCAGCGTGATTGCGGCATCGCCGCCGAACGCCTGATATTCATCCTGACGCCGACGCGCAGCCTGGCCGGCATGGTGCAGATCGTGGCGCGTTCGCTGGAAGTGGCGCTGCATAAAGCGCATGCGCTGGGATTTCCCTTGCAGCACATCGTGGATGGCGCGGGCAGCGCGCCGCTGCCGCCGCCGGCCGCGGATTTTCTGGAAGCCATGGGGCGCAGCAATGACGCCATTCTGTTTGGCGCGCAGGTGCAATTGTTCGTGGATTGCAGCGATGGGGAAGCGCGCGAACTGGCGCAAAAATTGCCGAGCTTGTCTTCGCGCGATTACGGCAAACGCTTCGCCAAAATTTTCAAGGATTATGAATACGATTTTTACAAAATCGATCCCATGCTGTTCGCGCCGGCGCGAGTGACGGTGAATGTGCTGAAAAGCGGCGCCAGCTTCAGCGGCGGCAAATTCAATCCTGAATTGCTTAAGGCATCGTTCGGAGAGCAGGCATGACCAGGCGCATCGCCATCGTGACCGACGAACCGGGCTGGCACGGCAAGAAGCTCAAGCAGGCGTTTGCCGCGCGCGGCTGCGAGGCGCGTTATGTTTCGCTCACTCAGTGCCATTTTGATCTGGCGCATGCGCGCAATCCGGTGGTGATGCAAGGCTACGCGCCGGGTTTGCCGGACGGGGTATTCGTGCGCGGCGTGCCGGGCGGCACGCTGGAGCAGGTGATCCTGCGCCTGGATATCTTGCATGCGCTGCGCGAACTCCAGGTGCCGGTGTACAACGATGCGCGCGCCATCGAGCGCAGCGTGGACAAGGCGATGACCAGTTTTCTGCTGCGGCGCGCGGGCATTCCGGCGCCGCCTACCTGGGTGTGCGAATCGGCGGCGCAGGCGCGCGCGCTCCTGATGCGCGAAACCGCGGCGGGACGCGAGCTGGTGCTGAAACCTTTATTCGGCTCGCAAGGCAAGGGTTTGCGCCGCCTGCAAAGCGGCATGGACATTCCCGCCCTGCAGGAATACGCCGGGGTGTGCTATCTGCAAAGTTTCATCGATTGCGGCGAAGGCAATTGGCACGACTTCCGCGTACTGGTGGCCGACGGCGCGGCGCGCGCGGCGATGCGCCGCAACGGCGCGAACTGGATCAACAACGTGGCGCAAGGCGGCACGTGCGCGAAAGTTGAACTCGACGCAGCCATGCGCAAACTGGCGCAAGACGCGGTGCGCGCCCTGGGCATGGATTACGCCGGCGTGGATTTGATGCGCGACCAGGCCGGGCGGCTGTGGGTGATCGAAGTCAACGGCATTCCGGCCTGGCGCGGATTGCAAGGCGTGTGCGAATTCGATCTCGCGCAAATGCTGGCGGATGATATGCTCGCGCGCCTGCCGCAAGCAAGCATGGAGGTGGTATGCTAAATGCCATTTCCTCTGCCCGGCTGACTCAGATATTTGCCCAAGTGTGCGAACTGGAAGTGCGCGCCTGCAAACCGGGCAATGTCAGCATGGAGAGTCCCGGCCACGGCATGCGCGCGCAGCAGTTTATTGAC